>JACQDU010000774.1 GCA_016200955.1 bacterium | reverse complement strand
CGGCGGACGCACGCAGGTAGCGGATAGCCGGATAGCCGGATAGCCGGATGACCCGATAGCCCGATGGCATGGTAGCGCCGCCGCATCAAGACCAGACCCTGTGAGAGTGCCCATCGCCGGGTCGAGCTCGCCCGAGAGCTTCTCGACCTGCTCGAAGTTCTTCTGGTGCGTGTCCCAGCCTCCGAGAGTGACCTCGACGAAGGGCACGCCCGCCTCGACCAGGCGGCGGGCCATGAGGACTCCCTGGCCGAAGCGGCCCATGCCGTAAGCCTTCCTGACCTCCTCCTTCTCCTCGGAGACCTCGAAGACCTTCGCGAGGGGAGACGTGAGGAGCCGCTCGGCCTTCGCGTAGACCTCGCGGTGAGTGTCGGCCAGGTGGCCGCCGTCGCGCTCCTCCTTGAAGCGGTGCTCGACCTGATCGAGGAGCTTCGTGCGGCGAGCGAAGCGGTCGTTGTCCACGCCGCCCGGGAAGCTCATGTCCTCGACGGGGCGAGTCGGGTCGCCGACGAGGAAGGGAGCGTAGCGCGCGCCGAGGATCCCGCCGCCGGGGCCGCCGCCGCCGCCGACCGAGACGTTCTGCGGGAGGTCGAAGTCTCTCTTGCCCTTCTCCTTCGACATGATCGCGCCGAGGCCCGGGAACTCGACGGCTCCCTGGGGGCGGTAGCCAGTCGACATGACGAAGCGCGCCCTCTCGTGGCTTCCTTCCTTCGAGGTCACGGAGCGAAGGACGCAGATGCGATTCCCTTGCTTCGCGATCGTCGGGAGGTGCTCCGAGAGGAGGATCCCGTGGCCGGCGTCCACCGTCTTGTAGGGCCCGCCCGTCTCGCGGCCCGGCTTCGGGTCGAAGGTGTCTATGTGGCTCGGCCCGCCGTTCAGGAAGAGCATGATGACGGCCTTGCACTTCCCGCCGCCCGCGAGAGTCTTCCCGAGCTGGGCCTGCGCGCCGGTCTTCCCGCCCTCGTGCTTGTAGTTCTTCTCGTTCGAGTCCTGGGCGAGAGCGCGCCGCCAGGGGACGAGGCCCCAGCAGGCCGCCGCGCCGAGCGAGCCGGCCATGGCGAAGCGGAGGAAGTTCCGGCGATTGACGGCGTAGCCGTTCTCCTCGGTCAGATCGAACATGGATCGTTCTCCCGTTCTTTCCCCCTCACCGCGAGAGCGAGGGAGGGTTAAGTGGGTTCCTCACCTATCTGTTGAAACGGAACTCGGCGGAGTTCACGAGGGCCCAGAGGAGGTCCTCGTAGACGTCGCCTTCGCCTCCGTTGTCCTTGATGTAAGCGAGCGCATCCTCGATCTCGGCCTTCCGCGCCGGACGGCAGAGAGCGGCGAGGTAGATCCGCGTCACGCGCTCGCGCGGGTCGTCGTAGCGGTCGAGCAGGTGCTGGACGGCCTGGGACGGCGCCGCCGTGAGAGACGGCCCCATGCCCTTCCCGCCGCCCTTCCCGTTCTTGCCCGGGAGGCGGCCGCCCTTGTTGGTGCCCTGGCCGTTGATCAGGAAGAGGGCCTGCGGGATCGTCTCCTCGTACTTCTTCGGGTCCATGTTGGCTTCGCCGAACAGGCGCTCGAAGCGGCGGAGCAGGTTCTCCTGCATGTTCTTCTGCGCCTGGTCGAGCGTCTGCTCGCCGAGGACGGACGCGGTCACGACGGCTCGCGCGAGCGGACGGGCGTCGATCGGACGGACGACTCCCTGCGCGTAGAGCTGCTCGGCGTGCACGAGCTTCCGGTACTCGTCCTTGTCCGCCATGTCCACACGCGAGCGCGAGCTCCGGGCGTACACGTCGGTCAAGCAGATCGCCTTCACGAACTCCTTGTGATCGCACTTCAGGTCACGGAAGCCCTTGGCGAGGAGGTCGAGGAGCTTGGGATCGTGCGGCGCGCTCTCGTCCGAGAGGTCCTCGGTCGGCGCGACGAGCGGCCGGCCCGTGAGGCGGCCCCAGATCCTGTTCGCGCAGCACTTCGAGAAGAACTGGTTCTTCGGGTGAGTGATGAGGTCGCCGAGGACCTTCCGCCGGTTCGTCTCGCCGGACATGGTCGGCATGGCGATCGCCGGGACCACGAACTTCGGCGCGACCAGGTACTTCATCGGCTGGTCTTCCTTCGCCGGGACCACCGGGGGCTTGCCCAACTCCTTGGGCTTCTCGCCCTTCTTGGGCGGCTGCGTCGCGGGGACCGCGCCCGGAGGAGGCGGCGGGACCTTCGCGTTCGGGTCCTTCATCTTCTCGCCCGGGTTCCTCACGGTCTGGACCTCGGCGTAGAACTCGCCGCGGTCGGCCTCGCGGATCCCGTAAGGCTGCTGGTTCTGCTTCATCTTGAACTCGCGGTCGATCCTCTCCCGCTCCTCCTTCGGGAGAGCGTCGAGCTCCTTCTTCGTGAGCGGCGGCTTGAGCCGCACGCGGTCGAGCTTCGCCCGGCCGAAGAAGGCCGCGAGGCCCATGAAGTCGTCGCGCTTCCAGTCCGCGAAGGGGTGGTCGTGGCACTGGGCGCACTCGATCTGGAGCCCCATGAAGACGCGCGCCGTCGTCGCCGCGAGCGTCTTCGCGTCCGGCTGGTTCGCCATGTCGGTGTACGAGAGGAGGAACCCCACGGCGTCGTTCGTCGCGACCTTCTCCTCGGGCTCGCCGGGGCTGTCCATCATCTTCGGGCCGTACTGCCTCGGCTGGATGTAGCCCTCGGCCCCGATCACGCGGCGGGTGATCTCGTCGAAGGGGACGTTCGCCTTGAACTCGTCCTCGAACCAGGTGCGGAGCGCCATGTTGATCTGGTCGCCGCGCTTCTTCGCGGTCGCCTCGCCGTCCATGACGTCGGTCCAGAACTCCGCCCAGTTCTTGCCGTACTCCGGCATGCTCGAGAGCTCGTCGACCTTCTTCCGGCGCTTCTCCGGGTCCTTGTCGGCGAGGAACTCCATGACCTTCGCGGGGCCGGGAGTCTCTCCCACGATGTCGAGGTAAGCCCGCCTCAGGAACTCCGCGTCGTCCGCGGGCGGCGCGGGCTCGATCTTCTCCGCGGCGAGCCTCTTCTCGACGTAGGCGTCGATCTTCTTCGCGAGATCGTCCGCCGGAGTCGGCTTGAGCGACGGCCGTGCTTCGGTCGTCGGCTCGTCGGCGAGGCCCGTCCTCGTGACGAGCCCGAGAGCCGAGACGATCGCGCCGACGAGGAGCGCGTCCTGAATCCGAATCCGCGCCTTGGCCATGGGGACCCTCCCAGGTGACGGAGAGAGTCTAGTCTCTGGGCGGCGAACGACGCAAAGAACGCAGCGAGCGCCATGTAGCCTTATTGCAAGAGTTTTGTTAGCCCGGCCGGCCGCGAGGGCGCCATCCGAGGCCGACGGGGCACCTGGGGCTCCCGGGGGAGAGTAGCCACGTCGTCTCCTCTCGGGAACACGCGTGGGCGCCGCGCCGCTGGCGCCCCGGGCGCCGGAGGAATAAGTTCCCCTCGCGGGAGGAAGCTTGGCCGCACGGTCTCACCTCGCGGAGCTCCACCAGAAGCGCGCCGAGACGGCGCTCGAGGCGGGCGATCTCGGGACGGCGCGCGATCTGTTCGAGAAGGCGCTCGCGTGCCTCGACGACCCGCGGGCGGCCGCGGTCCTCAGGATCTCGCTGGGCTCGGTCCTCGCGCAGCTCGGCGCCCACGACGAGGCCCGACGCGAGCTCGAGGCGGCCGTCTCGACGCTCGAGGCGCAGGAGAGACGCACCGGGCCTCGCTCGGCCCTCGCGCGCGCCTTGAACCAGCTCGGCCTCGTGGCGAAAGCCGGCGGCAAGGGAGACGAGGCGCACTCTCACCACGAGCGCGCTTACCGCGCGGCGGCGGAGGCCGAGGACAGGCGGCAGCGCGCCGTCGCTCTCAGGAACCTCGCGACGCTCGATCGGGAAGACGGCCTCGTCCCGCGCGCGGTCGCGCGCCTCGAGGAGAGCGCGGAGCTCCAGTCGGCCGAGGGAGACCGGCGCGCCGTCGCCCTCCTCTTCCGGCAGATCCGCGCGCTCCACCTCGAGCGAGGCGACGCCCGGCGCGCCTTCGAGGCGGCGAGGAAGGAGATCGAGGCGAGGCAAGCCGGCGTGGACGAGGCCCGGCGCGTCGCTTCGGGGAAGGAAACCGGGCGGCCCGCGATCAAGGGCGAGCTCTCCGGTCTCGCGACGGCCCTCCTCGAGGCGGGGAGCGTCGCTCGCCGCGCGGGCGAGGCGGGCGCGGCGCTCTCGCTCCTCGGCCGGGCGCTCGAGCACAGGAGAGAGCTCGGCGACCGGCCGGGCGCGGCCGCGGCGCTCGCTTCTCTCGGGCACGCTCTCCTCGACGAGAGGAGACCGCGCGCCGCGCGCGAGCGTTTCCTCTCGGCGCGGGAGGCGCTCGGAGCGACGGGCGACGCGTCGGTCGCCCTCCTGCGAGCGGAGATCGCGCGGGG
>JACQDU010000106.1 GCA_016200955.1 bacterium | reverse complement strand
CGTCTTCCGCGGCGAGGTGGGCATGCTCGCGTGGCCCGTGCTCCGGACGTCGATCAAGATCGGACGCCAGGGCGGCGATCCCGGGAGGGAGATCACCGACGCCGAGGAGCAGCTCGGCCTCCCGCACCAGGCGCTTTCGCCGTACGTCGAGGCGTCGGTCGGCTCGATCGTGCGAGCGGGCGCCGACTTCCTCGACCTCGACCGCTCGGAGCGCTTCCGCACGGTCCACGAGACGGTGAACGCGAAGGGCGTGCTCCTCGCGAACCCGGGAGGCCAGGTGGCATCTCGCTTCCACTACCTGCAAGCGAGCGCGTTCGTCGAGTGGGAGGTCGTCCGCGGAGCGAGCTACCGCTTCGCCCTCATCGGAGGAGCGCGCTACCTGAGGATCGCGACGCGCCTCCGCGGCCTCCAGCCCGACGGCTCGGTGCTCGCCGTCTCGAGGGAGAGCGACGTCCTCTCGCCCTTCTTCGGCGGCTCGGTCGAGCTCACGCCGGTGCCGACGTTCGCGGTCTTCGCGAGCGTACGCTTCATCGACTGGGCCTGGTCCGACATCCAGCTCCGCGAGCAGCGCTACTTCATCTCGAGGATCGGAGCCGAGGTAAAGTTCTTCGACGGGGCCGTAGGCGTCGCGCTCGACTTCCGCTTCCTGTCCTCGTCGCTCGACACCGGCGCGGTGGGGAAGACGCGCGGGCGGTTCGTGCTCGACGCGGCGGGCGTCGGGCTCTCGGTCACCTGCCGACTTCCCTGACTCTCCTGAACAGGACGAACCAGTGCCGCTTGACGTAGCGCAAGAGCGGGAAGGACTCCGCGACCTCGAGGCCGCTCGCGCGCGCGTCTTCGGCGAGCGCCGCGAGCGTCGTCGCGTGGCGCGTCTTCTCGAACGGGCGGACGATCGCGAACAGCCGATCGCGCAGCTCGTGGTAGCTCACGACGTGGAAGAACGACGCGAGCACGAACCGGGACGAGACGCGGGAGAGCTCCGCGAGGATCGCGCGCCTTCCTTCGCGCGTCGGAACGTGGTGGAGGAGACGCACGCAGAGAACGAGCTCGAAGCTCGCGTCGGGGAAGGGGAGCCGCTGCGCGTCCGCGACCACGCGCGGCGTTCCTCCGCTCGCGCGAGCGAGCATCGCGAGCGCGATGTCCGACGAGGTGACGCGGAAGCCGCGGCTCGAGAGGAGCTCCGAGAAGCGCCCCGTGCCCGCGGGGCAGTCGAGAGCGCGCGCGGAACGCGGGAGATCGGCGCGCGCGAGCGCTCGCTCGACGACTGCGGCCTCGGCCGCCTCGCGACGCCGGCTCGAGGCGCCCGTCGCGCGCTTCCTCGCGTAGCGCTCGGCGAACTCGCTCGAGCGGTAGACGTGCTTCCAGTCCTCGGCCATGGCGCGAGGCATCGTGGCAAAGGCGCGGCCCGGAGTCGATCAGCGCGAACGGCCGAGGAAGGGGAGGAACCGGCCGACGTGCCTCGCGTAGTCGCGGAACTCCTCGCCGTACGCCCTCTCGAGGTAGTCCTCCTCGGCGCGCACCTGGAGCCTCACGAGCGCGACGGACACGACGACCGCCGCGAGCGTGATCCACGTGGGGACGAGCAGGAGGAGACCCACGACGGCGACGATCAGGAACAGGTAGATCGGGTTGCGAGAGAAGGCGTAAAAGCCGGTCCGGACGAGGCCGGGCCGCGCGCCTTCCTCGATGCCGATGCGCCACGACGCTCCGAGCCCGACCTGGGCCGCGAACATGAGCGCGGTCGCGCCCACGACGAGGATCGCGCCGGCGACCTCGAGCGGCCAGGCGAGGCGCGCGGGCGCGAGCGAGATCGGCGCGAGCAGCTCGGGTGAGACGAGCGGAGCCGCCGCGTGCGCCGCGAGCACCGCCGCCACGAGGAGGAAGAGGGCCTCGCGCGCGTTCTGGTCCCGGCGTCCCGAGCGAAAGAGCGCGACTCCCGTCGAGCCTTGCCGCAGGAGCTGGAGGCCCATGCGCGCGCCGAGAGCGACGACCGCGAAGAAGGCCAGGCACGCGATCGGCAGGTAGCGCTCCTTGGTCATTGACCGCTCCTCGCGAGCGCGGCGGCCCGGGCGAGAGCCGCGGCTCCTCTCACGACGTGTGGTCGACGAGGATGCGCCAGCCCTCGCCCCGGTCCCGGAGCGCGAGCGTGAAGCGGCCGCTCGCGCTCTCCTTCTCTCCCGAGAGGCTCCACCGGGCGATCGCGACCGCGGCTCGCGGCGCGAGGAGGCGAAGCTCGAGCTCGGAGACCGCGAGCGTTCCGAGCGAGCCCGGGCCGCGAGGCGCGCGGCGGCGGTAGAGCTCGGCGATCGCGGCGAATCCCCGCGCGACGGTCTTCCCGACGTAGGTCGTCTCCCCCGAATCCTCGTAGCACGAGAGAAAACCCTCGAGGTCGCCCCGGTTCCAGGCCCTCACGCTCTCTTCCAGGAGAGCGCGGATCGCGTCCTCGTCGGTCACGAGCGCCCGCCGCCGTTCCCGCTCGCCTTGAGCTTCGCGTCCTGCGCCCGGCGCCAGCGGAACTGCTCGTAGTCGCAGGGAAAGAGCGTCGCGCGGCCGCCCTCGAGGTGGAGCACGGCCGTCGCCAGCTCGCGCACGAACTGCCGGTCGTGCGAGACGAAGATCACGGTGCCGCCGAAGTCCTGGAGAGCGTGGAGGAGCACGTCCTGGCTGTTCAGGTCGAGGTGGTTCGTCGGCTCGTCGAGGACGAGCACGTTCCCGGGCTGCATGAGCATGCGCGCGATCTTGAGCCTCGCCCGCTCTCCGCCCGAGAGGACTTTGACCGGCTTGAACACGTCGTTCCCGCTGAACAGGAAGCAGCCCAGGACCGTGCGCAGCGGGACCGGCGGTCGGGACGGCGCCGCGGCCTGGACGATCTCGAGCAGGGTCTGCGACGTACAGGCGACGTCGTCGGTGTACTGGGAGAAATACTGGAGCTTCACGTTGTGCCCGAGCGCGAGCGTCCCTTCCGTCGGCGGCTCTCGCCCCGCGAGGAGCTTGAGGAGCGTCGTCTTCCCCGCGCCGTTCACTCCCGTGACGGCGAGGCGCGTTCCCGCGACGAGCTCGAGGTCGATCCCCGAGAAGACGGTGAGGTCGCCGTAGCGCTTCGCGACGCCCGAGAGGCGGAAGACGGCGTGCCCGCTCTTCTGGGGCTCGGGGAAACGGAGGCGGACGCCCGCGGGGGGCTCGGGCGGGAGCTCGATGCGCTCGATCTTCTCCACGAGCTTGATGCGGCTCTGCGCCATGCGAGCGGTCGCCGCGTTCACGCGGTTCTTGTCGATGAACTCCTGGTGGGCCGCGATCTCCTTCTGCTGGCGCTCGTACGACGACTTGAGCCGCACGCGCCGCTCGACCTTCTCCGTCTCGTAGTGCGTGTGGTTCCCGTAATAGACGTCGAGCTTCCCGAGCTCGAGCTCGAGCACGCGGTCGACGAGCGCGTCCAGGAAGTAACGGTCGTGGCTCGTGAGGAGCACGGCTCCCGGAAACGCCTTCAGGAAGTCGAGGAGCCACTCCCGCGTCTCGATGTCGAGGTGGTTCGTCGGCTCGTCGAGGATCAGGAGGTCCGGTCCCTGCAGGAGCAAGCGCGCGAGCTGGACCCTCATGAGCCACCCGCCCGAGAGCTGACGGACCGGGCCGTTCATGCGCTCCTGGGAGAAGCCGAGCCCGTCGAGGATCGTCCGCGCCCGCGCCTCTATGTCGTAGCCGCCCAGCGACTCGAAGCGCGCCTGCGCCTGCCCGTAGTCGGAGAGGAGCTCCTCGTCCTCGGGGCGCTCGGCGAGCGCTTCCGTGAGCTCCTGGATCTCCGCCTCGAGCGCCGGCACCTCCGGGAGCGCGAGGAGGACCTCCTCGATCACGGTTCGGTCGCCCTCGGGCGGGACGACGTCCTGCGGGAGATACCCCGCCGTCCGGCCCTTGACGAGCTCGATCTTCCCGCGCTCGGGCGCGAGCTCTCCCATGATCGCGCGGAAGACGGTCGACTTCCCTTGCCCGTTCCGGCCCGCGAGCGCGACGCGCTGGCCCTCGACGATCCGGAACGTGACGCCGTCGAGCACGGGGCGCTCGGCGAAACGGACGGTCAGATCCTCGACGGAGAGCACGGGGCCGCGATTCTAAGCGGCGGTTCCCGGGAGACGCGAGGAATCCGGCCCGGATCATTTCCCCGGCGCCCGATCGCGATCGTCGTCGTCGAACGCGCGATCGAAGTGCATCCAGTTCACCCGCGATTACCGGAAGGTCGCGGGCACGAGCGGCCAGAAGGCGATCCAATGAGGGTTCTTCCATCTGGCCGAGGGCACACGCGTCGGCCCACCTAGGCCGGTGACAGATTCGGCTCCTTCCTCGGCACGCGCACGATCGCGCCGATCGCGCCCCACGGAATCGAGATCTCGGCCCGAGCGGAGCTCAGGGCCATCGCGGCGCCGTCCTCCCTCAAGAGCGTGCCTTCCACGCTCGTGCCATCGCGTCTCAGCACCCTCAAGGCGAGCCCCGGGTGTCTCCTCATGTAGGCCTCCCCGCCACGAATACCCGGCCCGGCGCCCGACCTCTCACTGTCGCTTGAGCCCCGCGCACGGCCCAGCGCTTGCCACGCGAGCCAAGCAGGCCGAGGCGTGGACGCGGGCGCGGCGAGGAAAGGCCGTTCCACGACGAGGAGGTCACGGCCTCGGGGTGTTATCTTCGGGCGTGGACGACGGGCTCGAGGCGAGCCCCTCCGACAGGTTCACCGCAGACCCGGGGTTCTCCGCCCGCTGACCGCCACGCACCGAGTCACCGAGTTTGCGGCCTTTCCGTGTGACGAGCCTGAGAGAAGCCAGTCCCCTGCGATGACCCATGGCCAGGAATGTCAGCCCTGCGACCCCGCTCAGCGTCCCCAGGGTGAACGCGTACTTCACGTTCTGGGGAACCCACGGTAGCTCGGGAAAGACCGGCTCGCGCATCTCCGCTTGTTGTGCATCAGCGGAGCGGGCGCGTCGGGCGGCGGCTTCCGAGCGGAGTCGCGCGGCGCCACTCGGGTCGTCCTTCTCGATGACCTTCGCGTGGCGCTCGGTCATCTCGTCGATCTTCTCCAGCGAGGCGAGGCGCTCGGCGGCGGTGCGCTCCCGGTCTGCCTTCAAGGAGTCATGGACGCGCTTCACCCTCGCCCTCGCCTCTTCGATCGCCGGGAGCGCCCGCTGGTATTCGGAGTAACCGTCCAAGGCGTAGAAGATCAGCACGAGCGCTCCGAGGAGAAAGACAGCGCCGAGGATCCGGGGGCCCGGATTGGCCCGTTCCTGCCCGCCTTCGCGGCGACGGTTGGTTCGCGGTCGCTCGCTCATGCATGTCCTCCGCCACCGGTGAATACCCCGCGTCGAGCCGAGCTCTCAGGGCCTTCCCCTCTCGTCACTTGCCGAGCCCGTCGGCCTTCTCTTGCCACGCCGACGCACGGGGATCACCCGGAGCCAGCCCGAGGAGCTGCAGATACGCTCGCCGCGCCCCCTCCACGTTCCTCTTCGCCTCGAAAGCACGCGCGCGAGTCTCCCACGCTGCGAGCGAGCCTGGCTCGAGCTCGATCGCCCTCGTCGCACTCTGGAGGGCCGCGTCGACCAGATCGAGCTCGAGCTCGGCCGAGGCACGGACCTCCCAGGCCCTGTGGGAGCCTGCGTCGCAGTCCGTGGCGTGAGAAAGGGACTCGAGAGCGGCGCTCGGATCGCTCCTTTTCAGCAACGTGATACCGAGGTTGAGCCACGCGAGACCGAAGCGCGGAACGATCTTGATGGCGCGCCGGAGGTGCTCCTCGGCCGCGTCCACGTGGCCCAGGTTCGACTCCGTGGCGCCGAGCTCGGCCCACGCCTCGGCGGAGCCCGGGTCGAGCTGGACCGCCTTCTCGAGCCGCTCGACGGCGGCAAGACGGTCTCCACGTCGCGCGAGCGTGATGCCGAGGTTGGCGTAGGCGAGAGCGAGACCGGGCGCGACCCTGATCGCCTCCTCGAGGTCTCGAACCCCGCCGTCCAGGTCGCCCAGGTTCGAGCGGGCGCTGCCGCGGTTGAGCCACCCGATCGCGAGACCGGGGTCGAGAGCGACCGCGCGCTCGGCGTCGGAGAGCGCGGCCTGGTACTGTCCTTTCACCACCCGCGCTCCGGCGCGGCCTGCCCAGGAGACCGCCCATCGCGCGTCGAGCTCGATCGCCTTCGTGTAGGCGTCGATCGCCCCGTCGATGTCGCCATGCCTCCAGCGGGCCTGCCCGAGAAGGCACCAGACATCGACTCTCCGGCCATGGAGCTGCGTCGCGGCCGCGAGGTCCCGGAGGGCGCCGTCCACGTCGGCCTTCGAGAGCTTCGCCTTCGCGCTCGCCACGAGCTCATCCAGGCGTGGTGGTTTCGGAGCGCGTGTCGGCTCCGCCGGTCTACTCGTCAGGGCCGAAGCGCCCGCGGGCTCCGAAGCAGCTCGGTGGCCCTTTGGCGAAACGAGGGCGATCGCCGTGACGATGGTCAAAGAGAGAACGAGGCCGATTCCCGTCGCGGTGATCGACCTGATTCGGCGGCGAGGGCTCGAGAGCGCCTCCATGAACGCGGCGCCATCCGGGAAGCGGTCCTTCGGATCGCGAGCAAGCGCTCTGTGAATCACGGCCTCGAGCCACTCGGGCGTTTCCGGCCTACGCGCCGACAGGCGCTCGAAGTCTCCGGTCCTGACCTTCTCGCCGACGTCGTAGGGCGTCTCGCCCGTGAACGCCGGTTCTCCCGCGAGGCATAGGTAGAGCATGGCTCCCAGGGCAAAAACGTCGGCCGCAGGTCCCACGCCCTTCGCGTTCATCATCTGCTCGTACGGCATGAAGCCCCACGTGCCGCGGAACGCTCCTTCCTGCGAGAGCGAAGCGCTGAGAGTCCGGTTGGCGTCGAAGTGCTTCGCAATTCCGAGGTCCGCGATGAGCGGTTCCCCGTCGGCGGTGAAGATCACGTTCGGCGGCTTGAGGTCCCGGTGGACGATCCCGCGCGCGTGTGCGCACGCGAGCGCTCTTGCGAGGGCGCGCCCTAGGCGTATCGTCGCGGCGATCGTGAGGGGACCCCTCAGGGTGAGCCGGTCGGCAAGGGTCCCGCCCGGAAGGAACGGCATGACGAGGAACGGGCCGAGCGCGCAGTCCCCGAACGCGAGGAGCGGAACGAAGCCATCGCCCTCGACCAGCTCGCCCTGGAGCCGAGTCTCGCGATCGAAGCGCGCGAGCTCGATCCGCGTTCCACGCGACCGGAGCAGCTTGATGGCGACCGTCTCCCCGTTGCGCGACCGGGCCTCGAGGACGACACCCATTCCGCCCCGGCCGACTTCCGACAGCACCGTGTACTCGCCTATGCTCGCGGGCCACGCGTCGCCTTGTCTGCGCCTTTGATTCGGCGTGTCGGCCGCGGACAGGAAGCCCCGCTCGATGATCCGCTCGGCGAGGTGTTCGGTGCCTTCGCGATGGCGCGGCATGGCATCCGACGAAGACACCTGGAAGTGGCGGGCGGACTCCGTCGACTGGGGCATCGGTTCTCCGCCAAGAAATACCGGGGATCGCTCGGACCTCTCGCCCTCCGATGGACGAACGCCTGGCGGATGGGATAAGCTCCCGGGCATGTCGCACGGGGACTTCCCGAACACCACCTGGGACACGATCCGCAATGCCGCGGCGGGGCGCACGACGGCTGCGACCGATTTCGTGACGCGTTACGAGCCCGCCGTCGTGCGCTACGCACGAGCCCGCAGGCTCGATGCCCAGGATGCGGAGGACATCGCCCAGGAGGTCTTCCTCAGGATGTTCAACGACCGCGTTCTCGAGCGGGCGGACCGTGCATGCGGGCGTTTTCGCTGCCTCCTCCTCTCGGTGACTCGTCACGTGCTCGGTCACCACTTCCGGCGGAAGGGCGCGCTCAAGCGGGGAGGAGGCGCGCGCGCCCTCGAGCTGGACGACGCATTCCTGGCCTCCATCGACGCCGCGGACGTCCGCGATCCAGAGTTCGATCGTGAGTGGTTGCGGACGATCCTCGCGAGGGCCCTGCGGCGGCTCAAGGACGAGAACCCTGCTTACCACGAAGTCCTCCACGCGTTTCTCGTGGAGGAGAGGAGCCACCGCGCGATCGCGAGCGCGCTCGGGAAGACCGAGGCCGTCGTGCGGAACGGCATCTCGAGGGGCAAGGCCAAGCTCAGGGAATTTCTCCGCGACGAGGTCCAAGCTTACGCGTCATCGCGCACGGAGCTCGAGGACGAGCTCGCTTACCTGTCGGAGCTCCTCGCCAGTCGTCCGGGGCCTTGAACGGCGCGGTTACGGCAGCCATCGTCGCGTTCATGGCAGCGGACAGGGGGGACAGCTCCGACGAGCTCGCACACAAGATCGTCGCGGGGGGGCTCTTCGCCGCGACGGGAGGTGCTGGCGAACCGACCGCGACTCGCGCGCGCCAAGGTGCGGGTGCCTTCTCGGCGACGGGCCTCGGGAGCGACCCGAGTGCGACCGCGGGGGAGAACGGAAGCGACACGAGGCCGCTCGAGAGCGACCAGGCGCGTCTTCGCGACGAGCTCACGCGCGCCGCCGGCGACCCCCGGCGCACCTTCGGCCGTTTCCTCCTCCTCGCCGAGCTCGGCCACGGCGGCATGGGGATCGTTCACCGCGCGTGGGACACCAGGCTCCGGCGCGTCGTCGCCCTGAAGATGATCCTGGAGGCGGGCCTCCGGGGAAAGGCCGCGATCCAGCGTATTCAGCGCGAGGCCGAGGCCGTCGCGCGGCTCCGGCATCCCAACATCGTCTCTGTCCACGAGCTCGGCGAGGTCGGCGGCAAGCACTACCTCGCGCTCGAATTCATCGACGGCGAGACGCTCGAGCGCAAGCTTCGTCCCGACCGCGCGCAGGCGGCCGAGGCGCCGACCGAACCGGTGCCGGGGCGCGCCGTGCGCGCGAACCCTGCCACGGGAGCGATGCGCAGGATCCCTCTCAACAAGGCCGTCGAGGCGCTGCGCGATGTCGCGAGGGCCATCCATTACGCGCACGCGCACGGCGTCGTCCACCGCGACCTCAAGCCCGACAACATCATCATCGACCGGAACGGGCGCGCCTACGTCCTCGACTTCGGGATCGCGCAGGTCCTCGACCACGAGACCAAGATCACGAAGGAAGGATCCCAGGTCGGGACGCTCGTCTACATGTCGCCCGAACAGGCCGATCCGAAGCGCGGAAGAGCGGGAGAGCGCAGCGACATCTACTCTCTCGGGGCGACCCTCTACGATGTCCTCACGGGACGGCCCCCCTTCATCGCGGAGAACGCAGCGGTCGTCTACGCGTCGCTCCTGTCGGACGATCCGCTCCCGCCCGTCAGCAATCCGCTTTCGGTCAGGGCTGACGAGGCATAGCGCGTCCGGTTGACGAGCGAGACATTGCCGCCCTTGCCATCCAGCACCAGCGCGCCGGTCGGATCGACATAGCCGCCCGAGGTCACGTCGAGGCCACCACTCACCCGGATCGATCCGCTGAGGTCCACGGCCATCTCAGCCGTGGTTAGGCTCTCGCCCACCGCCGCAAAGACGCTGGGCGCAGTGGTCAGGCTGATCGTCCCGCCCGCGCGG
>JACQDU010000773.1 GCA_016200955.1 bacterium | reverse complement strand
GGAAGGGGCCGGGAGCGCACGAGTACTTCTGGATCGCCGACCGGACGCTCGGCTACAGGAACCGGGCGAACGGCTCCTTCGAGAACGCGCTCGCGGGCTCGACCGTGACGACGGGCCCTCACGGCGAGCGGAAGGGCGTGCGCTGGACGGACGACGCGGCGCGGCCGATCGTCCTCTTCGTGGGAGACTCGACGACGTTCTGCGCGGAGGTGGACGACGACGACACCGCCTCGTCCGAGGTCGCGAAGCGCCTTCCGCCGGACCTCGACGTGGCGGTCGTGAACGCGGGCGTCCGCGGCTACAGCACGGTCCAGTCCTCGCGCATCGCGGACGAGTGGCTCGCGCGCTCTCCCGTCCGGCTCGTCGTCTACACGTTCTGCGACAACGACTACTACGAGAACGTGAGCCCGGTCACGAACGTCCGCGCTCGCGCGCCGGCCGCGCGGATCGTGGACGGGCGTTTCGAGTACGTCGAGCTTCCGGGTGAGGGTGCGTGGGGCGAGCCGCTCCTCGTCCCGTCGCCCGAGTCGTCGTGGACGAACGCTTACCGTGCGGTCGAGAGCCGCTCGGCGCTCCTGTGCGCGCTCGGCGACCTCCAGCGCGGGAAGCACGAGGCGAGGGTCGGCGTGCCCGCCGACGACGGGTCCTCGGGCGTCGCTCTCATACCGCTGAGAGAGACGGTGAGCTGGGCTCGCTCGCACGGAGCGGACGCCGTCCTCGAGAGGGTCCTCGCCGACATGGGCGCCGCCTGCCGCGCTCGCGGAGCGCGCCTCCTCGTGACGCGCTACGTGACCTCGCGGGACGGGACGTGCCCGGGCTGCCCCGAGGAGGGCTCGAGCGCACCTCGCGAGGCGCTCGCTCTGGCGTGCCAGAAGAACGCGATCTCTCGCGTCGATCTCGACGCCGCGTTCACCCGCCCCACGGAGGCTTACCTGGCCCGGCTCGCGAACGGAGCGATCGACCCCCACGCGAACGCCCTCGGCACGCGCACCTACGCCGAGGCCCTCGCTCCTCGGGTCATCGAGATGCTGCGCGAGAGGCGCTGACTCGCGTGGCACGCATCCTGGACGCTCGCCTCGGGCCCTCGAGCGATCGATCGCTCGGGTTGTCGCGGCGCGACGAACCCGGTTAGTAGTAAATTGACCCCGCGTGGACCAAGGGAGCAAGAACCTCGAGGTCGCGGGAGCCATCTTCCGCGCCGGGCTCCTCGACGAGCCCACCATCCGGCGAGCGCTGGCCGAGGCCGGCCCGAGCGACCTCGCGGCCTTCCTCGTCCAGTCGGGCCGCGTCCCGAGAGACGCCCTCGCGCGAGCGCTCGGAGCGCAGGCGAGCCTGGGCACCTCCACGCGCCGCGACTCGGGCCGGATCTCGAGCTCGTTCATCCAGGTCCCGCACGGTGCCGCGCCCTCCGCCGCGCCGCCGCCCGACACGGTCCGCACGATCGTCCAGGCGCCCGCCCAGGACGGCGCCGCCCGCACGGCAGGGGCGGCGCCGCAGGCGGGGTCGAGCTCGCGCCTCCGTGCGGCGGAGGAGTCGGGGGCCGTCCCTCCGTCGCGTGCGGGCTCGGGGAGCGGGACGTCCGTCTCTCACACGCCGAGCTCCGACTCCTCGCTCCAGGAAGCGCTCAAGGCGAAGCCGGGCTCCGATCTCCCGGAGGGCTCGCGGCTCGGTCCTTACAGGCTCAAGAAGCTCCTCGCGAGAGGCGGCATGGGAGCCGTCTTCGTCGCCGAGCACGCGACGCTCGAGCGGACGGTCGCGCTCAAGGTGCTCCTCGCGGGAGAGCAGGCGAGCCCGGAGCAGATCACGCGCTTCCTCACGGAGGCTCGCACGTCGTCTCGCCTGAATCACCCGAACGTCGTCCCGGTCTACGAGGTCGGCGAATCGGCGAACGTCCACTACCTGACCATGGAGTACGTGCAAGGCCCGAGCCTGCGGCAGCTCATCAAGAAGGAGGGCCCGCTGACGCCGCGGCGCGCGCTCCACTTCCTCGAGCAGGTCGCGCGCGGCGTCGCCGCGGCGCACGAGCAGGGGATCATCCACCGCGACCTGAAGCCCGAGAACGTCCTCGTCGCTCCCGGCGACACCGCGAAGGTCATGGACTTCGGCCTCGCGAAGGACACGGGAGAGGCCGCCCGCGGCGTGACCGTCTCGGGAGCCGTCCTCGGCACTCCGGCTTACATGGCGCCCGAGCAGGCGGACGGCGAGAAGGTCGGGAAGCTCGCCGACGTCTACGGCCTCGGCGCGATCCTCTACGAGTGCTTGACGGGGAAGCCGCCCTTCGAGGGGCCGACGCTCGCGGCGATCATCACCGCGGTCCTCACGACCGACCCCGTCCCTCCGAGCGCGCTCCGGCCGCGGCTCAACAAGGACGTCGAGACGATCTGCCTGCGAGCCATGGAGAAGGAGCCGCGCCGCCGCTACCGGAGCGCGTCCGAGATGGCGGACGACGCCGGGCGCTGGCTCGGCGGCGAGGCGATCCTCGCTCGACCGATGTCGCGCATCGAGCGCGCGACTCGATGGACGCGGCGGCACATGGCGCAGGTCCTCGCGGCGTCGGTCGGAGCGCTCGTGGCGATCGCGACGCTCGTCTGGTTCCTCGCGATCGCGCCCGCGATCGAGCGGAGCCGCGCCGAGGAATCGCTCGCGCTCGCGAAGGCCGAGAACGAGAAGAAGAAGACGGCCTTCGAGGAGGAGGTCAAGACCGCCAGGAAGCGCCTCGAGGTCGCCTGCGCTCAAGTGACGGCGGCGCCCGGCTCGCGCGAGGAGGCGGCGGCTCTCGTCGCGAAGGAGAGCGAGACGGTCAGGAAAGCCTTCGACGCGCTCGAGCCCGACGTCCGGAAGCTCGTCTCTCTCCCGCGACCGTTCATCGACGAGGACGCGGCGCGGGCGGCGACCTGGCTCGCCCACGGGAGGCTCCTCGATGTCGCGGCGGCCGCCTTCGCGGCGGCGGGGAAGGCCGCCTTGGCCGAACGCAGGCGGGGCGAGGCGCTGGCGGCCTACGCGTGGGCGTACGCGACCTCTCCCGTGAGCGACGCGG
>JACQDU010000770.1 GCA_016200955.1 bacterium | reverse complement strand
CGGAGCGCGCGAGCCGCGGCGCCCGCTCGGCGCCGCTTCGTGCTCGCTGCGGCCGTTCTTGCGCTCGCCGTGGCTGGCACGCTCGCCATCATCGCGAGGCTCGGCCAAGAGAGCCCGCCCTTCGGCATGCTCGGGAAGTCGGCCTGTCACAGCCACGACGGCTACCTCGCCGGGAGCGAGCCGCCGGACGTCGTGAGCACCGCGCCCGCGGAGATCTCATCTTACGTGGCCTCCAAGGTCGGCGTGACCATGCGGAGCCCCGACCTCGCGCTCCTTGCTCCGACGGGCGCCCGCTGCTGCGCTTGGGGGAAGACCCACGTCTGTTTCCTCATGGGCCGGCAAGGCGTGGAGCCCGTCTCGGCGTTCGTGTTCCCGTCGAGCGACCTGCGCTTCTTCCCCGAGGCACGCGCTGCGCTCGACTCGGGTTCGGGGCGTGCCTACGCCGAGTTCAAGGGGCGCCAGGTTCTCCTCGAGAGGAACGACCGAGTCACCGCGTGCGTGGTCGCCTCGCGTGAGGCCGGTTCCCTCGAACCGGTCGCGAGCGCGCTCCTCGGAGCACCGTGAGTCGCCGAGGCTGACTCGTAACGAGCCCGGCTCGACAGGGGCCATCGCGTGAACCTCGTCAAAGGCGCTCTCGAGAATCCTCACGTCGTCTTCGTCATCGCGCTCGCGACGGCGATCCTCGGCGGCACGGCCCTCACGAAGATGCCGACGGACATCCTGCCCGTGTTCAAGACGCCCGCGGTCCAGGTGATCACGTTCTACCCGGGCATGCCCGCCGAGGTCGTCGAGCGCGACATGACGAGCCGGATCGAGCGCTGGACCGGGCAGTCGAACGGGATCGAGCGCCAGGAGTCGAAGTCCATGATCGGCGTCTCGATCGTGAAGGACTTCTTCCGCTCCGACATCGACCCGAACACCGCCATGTCCCAGGTGACGTCGCTCGCCATGTCGGACCTCTTCTACCTCCCGCCGGGAACGATCCCGCCCATGGTCATGCCGTTCGACCCGACGGCGTCGATCCCTCTCTGCCTCATCTCGGTCTCGAGCGACGAGTACGACGAGACGACGCTCTACGACGTCGCCTACTTCGATCTTCGCCAGCGGCTCCAGGGAATCTCGGGCGTGATCGCGCCGGCGGTCTACGGCGGCAAGCTCCGCCGCATCCTCGCCTACGTCGACCGCGAGAAGCTCGAGGCGCGCGGTCTCTCGCCGCTCGACGTCGTGCGCTCGATCAACCGCGACAACCTCATGATCCCGACCGGGAACATGAAGATCGGCAAGCTCGACTACCAGGTCGACTCGAACGCCATGGTCTCGGACGTGCGCGACCTGGGCGGCTTCGTCGTCAAGGAAGGGCGCGACGGCCGGCCGGTCTACCTGAGAGACGTCGCCGACCCCGAGGACTCGGCGCAGATCCAGACCAACATCGTCCGCGTCACCGACAAGGCGACGATCGACAGCTACGAGAAGGGCAGCAAGACGCCCGGGAAGCGGCAGGTCTACATCCCGATCTACCGCCAGCCGGGTGCCAACACGATCGCGGTCGTCGAGGGAATCAAGGCGTCGATGAACGGCATCATCGCGCGTCTTCCCAAGGGCGTGCGTCTCGACGTCGTCCTCGACCAGTCGATCTTCGTGCGC
Source organism: bacterium (assembly GCA_016200955.1). Taxonomy (GTDB): domain Bacteria; phylum Planctomycetota; class J058; order J058; family JACQDU01; genus JACQDU01. The sequence goes on along the minus strand of JACQDU010000770.1, from coordinate 10,674 downwards.
GAGGCGATCGGAAGCCTCGAGTTCGAGGCTGGCGTCGGCGCGCTTCTCGCCGGGGTCATGATCCTCATCTTCCTCGGCTCGTTCCGCTCGACGGGCGTGATCCTCCTCTCGATCCCGCTCTCGATCATGGCCGCCTTCCTCGGCATGTATGCGACCGGGGACTCGATCAACGCCATGACGCTCGGCGGGCTCGCGCTCGCCGTGGGGCGGCTCGTCGACGACTCGATCGTCGTCCTCGAGAACATCGACCGTCACCTGCGAACGGGGAAGCCGCCGAGAGAAGCCGCGCTCGACGCCGCGGCCGAGGTCGCGCTCCCCGTCCTCAGCGCGACGATCACGACGATCGTCGTCTTCCTGCCCGTCGTGTTCATCTTCGGCATCGGTAAGTTCCTGTTCGGACCGCTCGCGCTCGCCGTGACGTTCTCGATGGCGGCTTCCTACTTCGTCTCGATGACCGTCGTCCCGGTCGCGTGCGCTCTCCTGTTCAAGGCGCACACGGGTCCGATCGATCCTTCGACTTCGCTCAGGACAGGCGTGAGCGCCACCGAGGAGCGCTCGCTCCATCCGACGTGGCTCGAGCGCACCTACCGGCCCGGCGTCGCGTGGGCGGTGAAGCACAGGAGGATCACGATCGCCGTTGCGGCGGCGCTCTTCGCGGGCGCGGTCGCGCTCGTTCCGTCGCTGGGTCAAGAGCTCTTCCCCCAGGCCGATGCGGGCGCTTTCACGGTGCGCGTCCGGGGCGGGACCGGGACGCGCGTCGAGCAGACCGAGGAGCTCGTGAAGCGCATCGATCAATCCATCGTGGAGACGATCTCGAAGGACGACCTCCAGATGGTGATCTCGAACATCGGCGTCCTCCTCGACTGGCCGGCCGCTTACACGCCGAACTCGGGGCCGCAGGATGCGTTCATCGCGATCCAGCTCACGGAGCACCGCGCCCACACCGCGCAGCACTGGGCATCCGTCCTCCGCGGCTCGCTCCGCTCGAAGTTTCCCGGGACGGAGATATTCTTCGAGACGGGCGGCCTCATGACGGCGGCGCTCAACTTCGGCCTGCCGTCGCCGATCAACGTCCAGGTGCAGGGGAACGACCTCGACAAGGCGCACGAGATCCTCGAGGCCGTGAAGGAGCGCGTCGAGAAGGTCCGCGGCGCCGAGGACGTGCGGATCCAGCAGCGGCTCGACTACCCGCAGCTCCAGCTCGTGGTCGATCGAGCGCGCGCCTCGAGCGTCGGTCTCTCGGACGAGGACATCGTCAAGAACACGGTCACGGCCTTGAACTCGTCGATCAACTTCGCGCCGAGCTTCTGGATCGACGAGTCGAACGGCAACCACTACTTCATGGGCGCCCAATACAAAGAGGAAGCGATCAAGGACCTCGACACGCTCCTCGACATCCCGATCACGTCGGCGCGCCAGAAGCACCCGGTGCGCGTGAGGAACGTCGCGACGATCAACCGCACGACGGCTCCCTCCGAGGTCAACCACCTCGCCCTGAGCCGCGTGAGCGATCTCTACGCCAACGTGCGCGGCCGCGACGTGGGGTCGGTCGCGCGCGAGGTCGAGGCCGTGGTCTCCGAGGTGAAAAAGGACCCGAAGGTCGTCCCGCCCGGCTACTTCGTCGAGACCCGGGGCGAGGTCCAGAGCATGCGCGAGAGCTTCAAGTCGCTCGGGTGGGGCGCCATGCTCGCGGCGGTCCTCATCTACCTCGTGCTCGTCGCGCAGTTCCGGAACTTCCGCGACCCGCTCGTGATCATGGCCTCGGTGCCGCTCGGGCTCATAGGCGTCGTCGCGATCCTGTTCGTCACGGGCACGACGCTCAACGTCCAGAGCCTCCTCGGGATCGTCTTCGAGCTCGGCATCTCGGTCTCGAACGCGGTCCTCATCGTCGACCTCACTCGGAAGCTCCGCGCGCGCGGCATGTCCATCGACGAGGCCGTGGTGGAAGCGTCGACGATCCGCGTGCGGCCGATCCTCATGACCTCTCTCGCGGCTGCGCTCGGGCTGCTCCCCATGGCGCTCGGGTTCGGAAGAGGAAGCGAGGCGAACGAGCCGCTCGCGCGCGCCGTGATCGGCGGAATCATCGCCTCGACGCTCCTCGGCCGTCAGGTCGTGCCGGCTCTCTACCGCGCTCTCGCGAAGCCTGTCCTGAGCTCGGTCGAAGGAAAGGGCGCCCCTCGTGCGTAACCACCGGGCAAGCTCCGCCGTGGCCCTCCTCGCGCTCGCGCTCGCCGGTTGCGAGCGCATCGAGGCTCAAGCGTCGGGCGAGGACAAGCGCCTCCACGTCACCGTCGTGCGGCCCGAGCGACGCGACATGGTCCGGCGCATCACGCTCCCCGGTGACCTCGAGGGTCTCGAGCGCGTCGCGCTCCAGGCTCGCGTTGCGGGCTACGTGCGCTCCATGAAAGTCGACGTGGGCGATCTCGTCGACCGGGAGCAGGTCCTCGCCGAGCTCGAAGCTCCCGAGATCGAAGCGCGCCGTGGACAGGCCGAGGCCGGCTTCCACGCGGCCGAGGCCCAGGCCCGCGCCGCGAGCGCCGAGCTGCCGCGCTCGCTCGCGTTGCTGAAAGAAGGCGAGGTCGACGTCGAGCGCGCCGGGGCCGAGCGGAAGCTTCGCGACCTGACGTTCGAGCGTAAGAAGGCTCTCTCGAAAGACAACGGCGTCACGCAGCAGGAAGTCGACGAGGCCGAGGCCGGTGCCGTTCTCGCGCGGACGGGAGAAGCCGCCGCCCAGGCTCGCCTCGGCACCGCCAAGGAGACCGTCGCCGCCGCGCGCGCCATGATCGAGAGCGCCCACGCGAAGAGCGCCGCGGCGAAGGCGGCCGTCCTCGAGCTGGAGATGCTCGTGTCGTTCACGACGATCAAGGCTCCCTGGAAGGGTGTCGTGGTCGAGCGCCACGCCGATCCCGGCGCGTTCGTCTCTCCGGGCTCATCCATGTCGGGAGCGCCGCTGCTCACGCTCGTCCGGGCAGACAAGCTCCGGATCTGGATCGACGTTCCCGAGCCCGACGCGACGTTCGTGACCGTCGGCCAAGACGCCACCGTCACGCCGGCGTTCAAGGGCGCGGCACCGTTCTCCAAAGCGCGCGTGAGCCGCTTCGCGGGCGCCCTCGACCCGGCAACGCGGACGCTACGCACGGCGATCGACCTCGACAACACGGAGCCTCCCACGATCCGTCCCGGAATCTACGTGCGCGTGCGACTCGAGCTCGAGAAGCGCCAGAACGCGCTCGTGATCCCGGCCGAGGCGATCTCGATCAAGAAGGGCAAGGCGTTCGTGTGGATCGTCGAGAGCGGGAAAGCTCGCAAGAAGAAGGTCGAGGCGAGCGCCGACGACGGCGAGCGCGTCGAGATCGTCTCGGGGATCGCTCCCGAGTCGCTCGTGATCACGGAAGGAAAGAGCGCCGTGAGCGAAAACTCCGAGGTCGTCGCGGTAGAGAAGACGCCGGAGACCGGAAAATGACCCAACGTCCGCCGGAACGCGTCGGAGGCTGGAGCCGTCGGCGCGGACAAGCGGCCGTCGCCCTCGCGGGTCTGGTCTGCGTCTCCGCGAGCTGCGCCGGCAACCCGAGCGAGAGCGAGGTCGGAAGTGGCCGTCGTTTCCCTGCGCGCTCGAACGACGGAGCGTGGATCGGAACAGCGATCGCTCCGATCGGGACTGCCATGGCGTCGCCGATCCTCCGCGAGACGGCGCCGATCGACCTCGCGACGGTGCTCGCGCTGGCAGGCGAGAAGCCGAACGCGGTTCGCCTCGCGCGCGAGCGCCTGGCCGAGGCCGAGGCCAAGAAGGACGAGGCGCTCTCACGGCTGCTTCCGACGATCGCGGTCGGTGCGGTCTTCGGACGCCACAACGGAACGATCCAGGACACGCAAGGCAACTTCATCGACGAAGTGACGCGACAACGCGTCTTCCTGGGAGGGGTGGGAGACCTCGGCATCGACGTGGGCAACGGGATCTACGGCTCCCTCGCAGCCAAGCGGCGCGCCGAAGCGGCGACTGAGGAAGTCGAGGCGGTCGTTCAGGCTCGCGTCCTCGACGCGGTGTACGCTTACTTCGATCTCGTCGAGGCGCAAGCGGCGATGGCGATCGCGCGAGACTCGTTCGAGCATGCGACAGCGTTTCACGACCTCACCACGGCACGCGAACGTCGGGCGCTTGGCCTTAGAGTCGACACGCTTCGCGCCGAGGCCGACGTCGCGAGCGCTCGCCACGCGCAGATCGCTGCCGAGAGGCGCTTCCGGACCGCATCCGTGAGACTTGCGGCCATGCTCCGGCTCGAGCCGACGACGACGCTGTTCACGGTAGAGAAGGACGTGCGGCCGGTGACATTCGTCGCATCGGAAACTCCGCTCGAGACACTCATCGCGACGGCGCTCGAGAATCGCCCGGACCTCCGCGCTCAGCGGCGCCGAACGGAGGCCGCGGGTCTCGACGACGACGCAGCCCGGATCGGCCCCCTGATCCCGTCGTTTCACGCCGGTGTCGGCACGCCCGCGGGCGCTCCTCTTGGATCGAACGGCGGCCTCGGCTACGACGGCCACGACTTCGGCAAGCTCGACGGGCGTGAGGACTACTACGTCGGGCTCCAGTGGCGTCTCAACGGCCTCGGTCTCGGAGACGCGGCCAGGGCGCGTGCGACGGGTGCTCGCCTTCGCGCCGAGCTCGTTCGAGACGACGACTCCCGCGAGCGGGCCATACAGGAAGTGATCGAGGCGAGCGAGGACGTGCGTGCAACGCATGCGGCGATCGATGCGGCTGAGCGGGAGCTAAGAGCCGCCGACGAGGTCCGCAAGATCGCGAAGAAGCGGCTCGAGGAGGGAACGGGCCTTGCGATCGAGGTCCTGTCCGCCGAGGAGACGCGGACGCGCGCTGCGACTCGCCTTGTCGAAGCGATCACCGGTTACAACCGAGCGCAGTACCGTCTCCTCGTGAGGCTCGGGGAGCGCCCAGCTCGGTGAGCCACCAAGTTGTCGCCAAAGATCGGCCCGGGTCGATCCAGGACAAGTCGTGCCTCTTGCAAGCTGGCTCCGCATACTGACTCCGGAGCACTCGGTCGCCAGGCGATGAAGCATGTCTCCGGTGAGAGAGAAGGTCGCACGGCAGGCGATGATCTCTCCTCCTCCGAGAAGACGCTCACCCGGCTGTGTCCTGCCTCGGCTCCTCGGAGAAGATGCTCGGCCGGAAGGAGATGCGACTCTTCTCCGAGGATGAGACAGCCCCGGGCGGACGATGAAGCTCCTTCTCCTTGGGGGAAGATGCTCGGTCGGGAGCAGGTGCGACTCTTCCCGGAGAAGCTTCCGGCATTCATGAACAGGAACGGGAAGGAGTCCCGTCGAGAACGCGGCAGCTCCAGGCAGACATCACGGAAGAGAGACCGAGGCAGCGTGGGCAAGAGATGGAAGAAGAAGGGCCGCTCTCGTCCGAGCGCGCCCGAAGCGCCGCGTGCGAGCGGAGCGAAGATCCACACGCAGAGGATCGACCCCTGGCGCGTCTTGATCCCTCGCACGGGCGGCATGCGAGCGGACGGGATCGTCTACGCGGACGACAAGATCTTCGAGCAGGTCTCGCGCGAGCAAGAGGCGCTCGCGCAGGTCGCGAACGTCGCGCACCTCCCGGGGATCGTCGGGGCCTCTCTCGCCATGCCGGACATCCACTGGGGCTACGGCTTCCCGATCGGCGGCGTCGCCGCGTTCGACGAGGATAAGGGCGGCGTCGTCTCCCCCGGAGGCGTCGGCTTCGACATCAACTGCGGCGTCCGTCTCCTCTCGACGAGGATCGGGAGAGAACGCCTCGAGGGCAAGGCGAAGGGCCTCGCCGAGGTCCTCTACCGCTCGATCCCCTCGGGCGTCGGGGCGACGCGCAAGGACCTGAGCCTCGACTCCGACCGCCTGCGCTCCGTGATCACGGGAGGCGCTCCCTGGTGCGTCGAGCAGGGCTTCGGCCGCGAGCAGGACCTCGAGCACATAGAGGAAGGCGGCCGCTTCGCGGGAGCCGACCCGCGCGAGGTCAGCGAGCGCGCCTTCGAGCGCGGCATGGGCCAGCTCGGGACGCTCGGGTCGGGGAACCACTTCGTCGAGGTCGGCTGGATCGACGAGGTCTACGACGAGCCCACCGCGCGCGCTCTCGGGCTCGAGGCCGGGAAGCTCTCCGTGATCGTGCACACCGGCTCTCGCGGCTTCGGGCACCAGGTGTGCACGGACTTCATCGACGTCATGAAGCGGGCGGTCTCGAAGTACAGGATCGAGCTTCCGGACAAGCAGCTCTCGTGCGCTCCGCTCTCCTCTCCCGAAGCGGCGAGCTACATGAGGGCCATGAGCTGCGCGGTGAACTTCGCGTTTGCGAACCGTCAGCTCATCACGCACTGGGTGAGGCACGCTTTCTCGGAGGTCCTGGGAGAGGACGACCGGGCCCTCGGCCTCGACGTGGTCTACGACGTCTGCCACAACATCGCGAAGTTCGAGGAGCACAGGGTCGGCGGCGTCGCGAAGCGCCTCTGCGTTCACCGGAAGGGAGCGACGCGCGCCTTCCCGCCCGGGCACCCGAAGACTCCGCGCGCCTACCAGGAGACGGGCCAGCCCGTCCTGATCCCCGGAGACATGGGCCGCTACAGCTACGTCCTCGTCGGGACCGAGAAGGCCGCTCTCGAGACGTTCGGCTCGACCTGCCACGGAGCGGGCCGCGTCCTCTCGCGCGGGGCCGCCGACAAGAAGGCGCGCGGCCGCGACATCTCGCGCGAGCTGGCCGCGAAGGGGATCGTCGTGCGCGCCGCGAGCCGCGCGACCGTCGTCGAGGAGATGCCGGAAGCCTACAAGGACGTCACGGAAGTCGTGAACGTCGTCTCGGGCGCCGGGATCTCCCGGAAGGTCGCGCGCCACCGCCCTCTCGCCGTGATCAAGGGGTGAGCGAGCCGCTCGCCTCGCTTGAGCGACCCGGGACCACCGCCCGTCCGCGCACGAACGCCGTCTCTCGCATGTAAGTCGAGCCGTTCCTGGCTCCGGGCGCGTGGCTCGGGTCTTGCCCCCTCTCCTTCGTTCGCGCTGCTGGGCGCGAGCAAGGAGAGGTTCCATGAGACGGCAAGCAAGCATCGTGGTCGCACTCGTCGCGGCGGCTCTCGTGCCGTTCGCGCTCGGATCGAAGGAAGCGGAAGCGAGCACTCACCCGACCCTCCGGTTCGGATCGCGCGGGTCCGCGGTCGTGACGCTGCAGCACGACCTGGCGAAGAAGGGCTTCTCGCCGGGGGCGGCCGACGGGATCTTCGGCTCCCACACTCTCGCCGCCGTGAAAGCGTTCCAGGCCGCCCACCACCTCGCGGTGGACGGGATCGTCGGCCCGATCACCTGGAGCGCGCTCGAGTCGTCGGGAGGAGGAGGCGGAGGAGGAGGAGGATCGCACCCCGGCTCGGGGCCGCTCCCTCACTGGCTCGAGCCGATCATGGAGAAGGCCTGCATGGCCGCTCACGTTCCCGTGAGCTGGGCGAAGAGCCACGGCCTCTACGAGATCCTCGCCCACGAGAGCAGCTTCATGCCGACGGCGAAGAACCCGACCTCGACGGCTTACGGGCTCTTCCAGTTCCTCGACAGCACGTGGGCCACGGTCGGCGGGCACAAGACGTCGGACGCTTACCTCCAGTGCGTTTACGGGCTCAAGTACATCCACTCGCGCTACGGCGATCCGACGAAGGCGTGGGCCTTCTGGGAGGCGCATCACTGGTACTAGGTCTGTTCGAGCGGACATTCACCAGGCACTGGCGCACCGGGCACTGGTCCCTCAATGCCCATTGACCAGTGCCCAGTGCCCAGTGACAAGTGAGCGTTCAGCGACGAGTCTTCCATGAAGGTCTCGTGAGGCTGCTAGCGCAGGGCTCCTCCGGTTTCTGTTCTAATGTCCCCGTGGGAATCCTCGACGGCCTCCTCGGCAAGAGTCCCCTGAAGCTCGTGCGCACGGCGGACGGCCCACGCCTGACCGACCCTCGCACGGGAGTGAGCTTCATCGCGCCCACGGAGGGCGCCGAGATCCCCGCCTTCCCCGAGAGCCCGGTGTCTCCCGCGTTCGACGGAGGCTTCCGGCTCTCGCCTTACCCCGTCGAGGTCAGGCTCCGGCTCGTGACGGTGACCTCGCAGCCCGGCGCGCCGCCCCCGGAGCCGGGAGCACCGTTGCCTCCTCCGCCGAAGGCGGGGCCGCCGCTCGCTTACGACCTCTGCCTCCACCACGCGGACGCGCGGACCGACGGCGATCCTCTCGCCGGAGTCGCGCAGGCGTGGCAGCTCGAGGAGTGGCGCGTGGACGGCGCGGCGTCCTCGATCTATCCGCTCGCGAAGCCCGAAGGCGCCTTCGACATGGAGGAGTGCCACGTCCTCGTGAAGGGCTCGCCCGCGCGCGCGACGATCCTCATGAAGCTGTTCTCGACGAAGGGAGTCTCGCCGCCTCTCTGGGCGGAGCTGAACGGGCGCATGAACGCGACGCTCGCGTGGGGCGGGACGCCGCGCTCGCCCGTTTCCGCGACCGACTCGTTCTTCGTTGACGCTTCGATGAAGCTCCTCCCGGAGGCGCGCTCGGAAGCGTCGCGTCTCGCCGACGAGCTCAAGAAGGCCGGAGTCGAGGCGAAGGCCGTGGCCGAGGTCGCGGCGAACGTGCTCCGCTTCGCTTACGGGACGGATCCGCCGGACGCCGTCCTCGACGCGGAGGTGCGGGGGCTCATCCCCGAGGCCCTCCTCCAGCCGATCGCGTCGGCTCCTCTCAAGCAGGCCGTCACGAAGGCCTTCGAGGGCCGCGTGAAGACTTACAGGGATTTCCGCGGCTTCCACGTCTTCCTCGAGGAGACGGCGCGAGCGATGGGCTGGAGCTCCCAGGGCTCATGACCCCCGAGGAGACCGCGAGCACGGAGAAGGCCGAGCAGGCGAACGAAGCCCCGCGACCGCCCGACCAGGGCGTGCTGACCTCGAAGGACGGGACGAGGATCTGGTTCCGGCACTTCCTTCCGAAGACGAAGACCCGAGCGCGCGCGCAGGTGCTCGTCGTCCACGGCTTCGCCGAGCACTCGGGCCGTTACCTCCACGTCCTCGCGGGGCTCGCCGCGCGCGGGATCGAGGCGTGGGCGCTCGACCTCCGCGGCCACGGGAAGAGCACCGGCGGACGCGGCTGCATCGCGAGCTTCGACGACTATTCCGACGACCTGGAAGCTCTCGTGACCGAGTCCAACCGCGCGATCGATGCCCCGCGCTTCCTGCTCGGGCACAGCATGGGCGGGCTCGTCTCGACGCGTTTCCTGCAGGAGAGGGACCGTCACGGCGTGCGCGGGCTCCTGCTCTCGTCGCCGTTTTACCGCGTGAAGATGCCGGTCCCGGCGGTCAAGCGAGGCGCGGCGCGCATGCTCTCGGGGCTCTGGCCCTCGCTCAAGCTGGCGACGGGACTCGACGCGAGCGGGCTCTCGCGCGACCCCGAGGTCGTCCGCGCGTACGTCTCGGACCCGCTCGTCTTCACGACGGCGACCCCGCGCTGGTTCACCGAGACCACGCGAGCGCAGGCGCTCGCGCTCGAGAAGGCGCCGGCGCTCACTCTCCCCGCGCTCGTCATCCATGGAGCGCTCGACCCGCTCGCGGATCCCGAGGCCACGCACGAGGTCTTCGCGAAGCTCGGCTCCCAGGACAAGACGCTCAAGCTCTGGGAGGGGCTGCGGCACGAGATCCTGAACGAGCCGGAGAAGAACGATGTGCTCGCGATGATGGTGGACTGGGTCGAGAAGCGCTCGCCTCAGTAGAAGAGAAACGGCCACCAGTTCTTCATGGGCTTCCCGTCGTCGTCCTTCGCGGCGTTGTCGAGGCCGGGCATTCTCTGCCGCCAGTAGACGACCCACTTCCCCATGCAGTCGGGCGCGACCTTCTCGTACGGCTCGAGGACCGCAGGCAGCCAGAGCTCGCTCCTGTCCTTCCCGCCCTCGCCGTCCCTCTCCCGCCAGTGGCCGATCGTCGAGCGCACGGGCTGGTCGTTCGTCATGTCGTAGTCGGTGCGGCCGTTCGGCACGAAGTGGACGTTCCCGCCGGAGACGACGTAGCCCTCGAGCGTCCTGTCCTTGCCTTCGCGGCGATAGATCATGCTCGTCGGCGTCGGGTAGCTGACGCTGAGCGGGCCCTTCGCGTAGAGCGAGTCGAACGGCAAGCCGTAGCGCTTGTCGAGGTCGAGCATGGCGTACTCGACGAAGTACTTCTTGAAGTAAGGGATCGCGTCGGAGGTCGCCATGTGCTCGAGCGAGTGGCCGAGGCTCTCCATCGCGCAGCCGCAGCCCCGGTCCGGGTTGAAGAACAGGATCCTCAGGCTCCGCCCGAGCCACGGGACGTGCGAGGTGTCGCCGGAGTTCCCCGCGTCGAGCGTGTGGCCGTCCTTCCTCGCGAGCTTCTCGTCGTAGAGCTGCTTCGCTTCGACGGTCTCGAAGGGCGCTCGCGCCTTCTCGTGGTGGCAGAGCATCCACACCTCGTGGACGAGCCCTCGCTCGACGAGGTCTTTCAAGGAGAGCAGCGAGCCCTTCTTCTCCGGGTCCTCCCAGGCCATTCGCTTCGTGAAAGCGTCCGAGGTGAGCTGCGTGTAGTCGAAGTTCCCGAAAGACTCGCTCGCGGGATAGCCCTCGATCGTCGGGTACAGCGAGGAGTTCGCGGTCGCGTCCTACGAGTCCCTGTCGG
>JACQDU010000105.1 GCA_016200955.1 bacterium | reverse complement strand
GTGGGGCGACCTTCGTCGCCCCTCGGTCTGCCCTGCGTGGGGCGACCTTCGTCGCCCCCGCCCCCTCTCGACGGGCGCCACCGAGGACGACGCGGACGCGCTCTACGACCTTGGCTGCGAGCTCGAGACGTCCTCGCCCGCGAGAGCCGAGGATGCCTACGCGCGCGCCCTCGAGCTGGAGCCCGACCACGCCGAGGCTCACACGAACCTGGGCCGCCTCCTCCACCAGCGGGGTGAGGTGAAGTCGGCCGAGGCGCACTACCGGCGAGCTCTCGAGGCGAAGCCCGACGACGCGACCGCGTGGTTCAACCTCGGGGTCGCGCTCGAGGACCAGATCCGGCGCTCGCCCGCGCCGGCGGTCGCGTCGGGCGCGATCCACGCCTACGAGCGAGCTCTCGCGCTCGACCCGAGCTTCGCCGACGCCGACTACAACCTCGCTTGCCTCCACGAGAGGTTGGGCGAGCGGACGGAGGCCTTCCGGCATCTCGCCGCGTACCGCCGACGCGTCCGTCCTCGTTCGCTCGAGTAGACTCTTCGCGGAGCGTGTCGATGCGAGTCGTCGGCGCCCTCGCCTGTCTCCTGGGCGCGCTCGGAGGTTGCCGCACCGCCGACCCGCCCGAGGTCCAGGAGCCCGCGGGAGGCGAGGTCACGGTCTTCGTCCACGGGATGAAGGGAAGCTTCCTCGTGACGGAAGACGGCGAGCGCGCCTGGCTCGAGGCGAGCGATCTCCTCTCGTCCGGCGAGCGCTCGCTCGCGCTGCCGCCGGGAGGCGAGGAGCGCTTCGGGCCGCTTCACCCCCGAGGCGTGCTCACGCGCTTCACGCTGTTCCCCGTGCTCGCGACGGCGGACGTCTATCTCCCGTGGCTCGAGTACGGGAAGGAGCGTCTCCCGGGATTCGTGCCGTTCGTCTACGACTGGCGGATCGATGCGCGCGAGGCGGTCCTCTCGCTCGCGAGGAGGATCGAGGCGCTCGCGGCGAAGCGGCGGGGCGACCTCCGCGTGAACCTCGTCGGGCACAGCCTGGGCGGGCTCGTCGCGCTCGCGTACGTCCGCTACGGCGGCGGCGATCCGGAGAGGGGAATCACGTGGGCGGGCGCTCGCTTCGTGAAGCGCCTCGTGCTCGCGGGCGCTCCGTTCGGCGGCTCGCCATCGTTCCTGAGAGACATCCTCCTGGGAGACAAGATCGGGAGGAACGTGCGCCTCCTCGCGCCCGAGGCCATGGCGTCCTTCGTGCCGTCCTACGAGATCCTCCCGCAGCCGGGCACTTTCTTCGTGGGAGGAGACGGCGCGCCGCTCGCGCGAGACGTCGACGACGCGAAGACCTGGGAGTCGCTCCGCCCGGGAAGGCGCCCGCCCGCGGGAGCGCTCGAGGCTCGCCTCGCCTTCCGCAAGGCGCTCGCGGCCTCCGCGAGCGCGCCGGAGCCTCCCGGGGACCTCGCCGTCCTCGTCGTCTCGGGGACCGGGCGTCCGACGATCCGGCGCGTCTTGCTCGCTCGTCCGGACGACCTCGGCTCCGCCGACTTCCGCTCGTCTCCCACGACGTCGGGAGACGGCCGGGTGACCGAGGAGTCCTCCTTGCCTCCGGGTCCTCTCGTCTACTCGGTCGTCAAGACTCCCGCGGACCACGTGGGCCTCCTCAACGACGAGACGGTCCAGGAAGCGATCCGCTCGTTCTTCGCGCGGTAGGAGTGATGGAGCGCGGCCGTGGCGTGGAAGATTCGCTAAGAACGGAGAATCAGGGCGACGACTCCGCCCTGGCGCGAGCCGTTCTCGCTCTTGCCTTCAAGATCGCTGCCAACTCCGTACCCTCTGCGATCGCGAGAAGCCGGTCCGCAATGTCGTCGCCCTTCATTCGCTGTTTCCTGTTCCTCACTCCGTGTTGTCATTCCGTGTTCGCCTCCGAGTCCTACCCTTACACTCCGACACTCCGTCGTCGCGCATGGCGCGGCCTCGCTCGCGCATGGCGCGGCCTCGCTTTTTTCGCCGGTGGCGCGGCCTCGCTCGCGCGTGGCGCGGCCTCGCTCGCGCGTGAACGAAGCTGGATCAGACACGAACGAAGCTCGATCGGATGCGAGGGTCGCCGGATCGGACGCTGAACGAAGCTCGATCGGACACGAACGAAGCTCGATCGGACGCGAGCGAAGCTCGCTCGGACACGGGCGAAGCTCGGTCAGACGCGAACGAAGCTCGATCGGACGCGAGGGTCGCCGGATCGGGCGCTGAACAAGCTCGGTCAGACGCGAACGAAGCTCGGTCGGACGCGAACGAAGCTCGGTCGGACGCGAACGAAGCTCGATCGGACGCGAACGAGGCTCGCCCGAGCGTCGTCGCGCGGCCGTCGCGCATCTCCGAGAAGAGGAACGCGAAGATGCGAAGACGCCAAGACGCCAAGTGTGCAAGCCGTGTGTTCGCGGCTTCTCGTTGCTTCTCTTTGCGCCTTTGCGCCTTTGCGCCTTTGCGTTTCCCTTCCGGTGCTCGCTCCGTTGTCGAAGAACCACGGCGATAGGAGCGGCGGCGCCCTTGCGCCTTTGCGTTTCCCTTTCCGGTGCTCGAGCAAAGCGCCGGCGGCGTCACGGGAATGTCTCTCTTGGAAAAAAAACGGGAGAGTCGGAAGAGGCCCGCTCGAGTCCGGTCTGTTTGGGCGAGGAGGACATCATGTCCGACAAGGCGCCCACCAAGGACTCCATCGCGCACGGTCTCGAGCTCTCGCT
>JACQDU010000769.1 GCA_016200955.1 bacterium | reverse complement strand
TCGGCGAGCGCGCGCCGCCAGCTCGAGCGGCTCGGAGTCGAGGTGAGGACGGGCCCGCGCGTGACCGCGATCGACTCCCGGGGAGTCACGCTGGGCGCCGAGACGATCCCCGCGCGCACCGTGCTCTGGGCGGCGGGCGTCGCCGCCTCGCCGCTCGGCCGCTCGCTGGGAGCGCCGGTCGACAAGGCGGGCCGCGTCCAGGTCGAGCGCGACCTCTCGGTCCCCGGGCACCGAGAGGTCTTCGTGATCGGCGACCTCGCGGCCGCGAAGGAAGAAGACGGGAAGCCCGTCCCCGGCGTCGCTCCCGCGGCGATCCAGGAGGGGATCCACGCCGCGCGGAACGTGCGCGCGCTCCTCCGGGGCGAGCGGACCGAGCCCTTCCACTACAGGGACAAGGGCTCGCTCGCGACGATCGGGCGCAGCGCGGGAGTCGCCGCGCTCGGGTCGCTCCAGCTCTCGGGGTGCACGGCCTGGCTCGCCTGGCTCCTCGTGCACATCTTCTTCCTGATCGGCTTCCGCAACCGCGTGCTCGTGATCCTCGAGTGGGCCTGGGCGTACGCGACCTACGAGAGAGGAGCCCGGCTCATCACGGGACCGACCGGTCCTCTCCTCGAGAGCGGCGACTCCCGGGTAGACTCTCGGTCGGATTCTCCGTGAGAGAGGCGAGATGGCCGGACCGAAACGCGTGAGCGACGTCATGACGACGCGCGTGGCGACCGTGAAGCCGGACGTGCGGCTCCAGACGATCGCTGACGCGTTCGAACGCCACCCCTTCCATCACCTGCCGGTCGTCAACCAGGAAGGGCGCGTCGTCGGGATCATCTCGGACCGCGACCTGATCCGCGCGTGCACGACGGGTCACTTCAAGGCCGACGCGCCCGCGTCGTCGATCATGACGCAGGTGATCGCGAGCATCTCGCCCGACGCGACGATCGTCGAGGCGGCCCAGCGCCTCGTGAAGCTCGGCGTGAACAGCCTCCTCGTCTTCGACGACGAGGGGCGCCTCCGCGCGATCGTGACGGCGCGCGATCTCGTGAAGGCCCTCGCGGGGACGGAGCCGCCCGTCTAGGTGAGCGAGCCAGTCGAGATCCAGGACCACCTCGGGCGCCGGCTCGTGCTCGCTCGCGCGCCCTCGCGCGTGGCGTCGCTCGTGCCATCGATCACGGAGACGATCGCGCTCATGGGAGAGGGCGCGCGCCTCGTCGCGCGCACGCGCTTCTGCGTCTCTCCCGGGAGCATCGCTCGCGTCCCCGCGCTCGGCGGCACGAAGAACCCGGACATCGAGGCGATCCGCGCGCTCTCGCCCGACCTCGTGCTCGCGAATCGAGAGGAGAACAGGGAGAGCGACGTGCTCGAGCTCGCGAGGACGCTCCCCGTGTTCGTGACCGACGTGCGGACGATCGCGCAGGCGCTCGCGTGGCGAGAGGAGCTCGCGGCCCTCCTCGCGGGGCGAGCGCCCGACCGCTCCGCGCGCGAGCGCGCGCGACCGGCGCCCAGGAGAGCGGGCCCGCGCGCGGCGGCGCTCGTCTGGAGGAGGCCGCTCGTCGCGGTGGGCGAGGACACCTACGCAGGGGACGTGCTCGCCGCGGCGGGTCTCTCGAACGTCTTCCCCGAACCTCGTTACCCTCGCACGACGTGCGACGACCTCGCGGCGAGGAAGCCCGACCTCCTCGTGCTCCCGAGCGAGCCGCACCCCTGGACCGACGGCGAGGCAAGGGAGCTCGAGTCCGAGCTCGCCTCGCGCGGCTCTCCGGTCGCATCGGTCTTCGTGTCGGGCGAGACGCTCACCTGGTGGGGCGCTCGCACGGAGAGCGCCGTGGCCGAGATCGGATCGCGCCTCCGCGCGGGCGCCGGAAAAGAGGCGGCGCCTTGATGCGAGAACGTGGCGGCTCCCGCTCCTGGAACGAGGGTCGTGGAAGACGAGATCGAGGAGAGCGCCGCCCCGGCGCCGAGAGACGCGGCGCTCCCGGTCGCCGGCGCGACGAGCGCGAGCGCGGAGAGCCCGCTCGCGGCGAGCGCCCGAGGCGAGGCCGCAGCGAGAGCCATCGCGACGATCGCCCCCGTGGCGAGCGCCCCCGTGGCGAGCGCCCTCGCGGCGATCGCCCTCGTAGCGATCGCCCTCGCGGCCCGAGCTTCCACGGCGAGCCGAGCCGGAGCGAGCGCCCTCCGAGACGTTCGAGACTGGAAGAAGTCGACGAAAGGCTCGCACCGAGAGCCGCTCTCTCGGCGAGCGACTTCGCTCCTCCTCCTTCGAGGCGGACTCCGGCGGAGACGGAGGAAGCGGCGGCAGCGATCCCCGGGACCTCGCCGCCCGAGGCTCCTCTCGCGGAAGACGGATCGGACGAGGTCTCGACGCCCCCGGCGCCGAAGCGCCCGTCGGCCGGGAGCTGGCCTCACGGGCCGGTCATCTCATCGAGGAAGAACCCGCGCATCCACCTCGTGCGAGCGCTCGGCGAGCGCCGCGGGCGCCGGCGCGAGGGCAAGTTCCTCGTCGAGGGCCCGAAGGTCATCCGCGAGCTCATCGCGCGGAAGGCGGGCGTCGAGCTCCTGCTCTGGAAGGAGGGCGCCGAGCAGAAGCCCGAGCTCGCACGCCTGATCGCGGAAGCGCGCGCTCTCGGGATCGAGGCTTTCGCCGTCTCTCCCGCCCTCTTCTCGGAGCTCGTCGCCACGGAGACCTCGCAGGGAGCGATCGCGGTGGCGCCGCAGCGCTGGAGCTCGCTCGAGGAAGCTCTCGGGCCCGAGACGACCGACGAGAAGGCGCCGCCGCGGGCGATCGTCGTCGCGGCCGGCCTCCAGGATCCCGGGAACCTCGGGACGATCCTCAGGAGCGCGCGCTTCCTGGGAGTCGCGGGGGTAGCGTGCCTCGCCGGCACGACCGATCCCTGGTCGCCCAAGGTCGTGCGCGCGAGCGCCGGCACTCTCATCGAGTCGCCTCCCGCTCGACTCGAGTCGATCGCGGAGCTCGCCGTCCTGGCTCGCGCGCGCGGCTACCGGACGGTCGCTCTCGTCGCGCGCGGCGGCCGGCCGCTCGAGGCCGCGCCGCTCCCGCGCCGGTCGATCCTCCTCCTCGGAGCCGAGGGACCCGGGCTGAGCACGGCGATCTCGGACGCCGCGGACGAGCGCGTCACGATCCTTCCTTCGGACCCGAGGGCCGAGTCGCTCAACGCGGCCATGGCCTTCGCCGTGTTCGCTCACGCCTGGCGCATGGAGTGGGCCCGTCCCGACACCGTCCCCGCGTGCCCGGGACCCGGCGAGCAACCGAGCCGGTGAGAGCCGTTCTTCCGGCCCGCATGGCGCCCGTCTCACGTCGGTGTTAGGTTTATTTAAGGTTGGATAAGTTCGTGTCGGCGGCATCGAGCCCCAGGGTCAGGGAGGCCCTTCCGGCCATCGTGAGGGCGCGCGCGCTCCTCGAGGAGCACGCCGTCCGGGCCATCGTCCCCGCCATCCCGGAGCTCGAGGGCCTGCTCCCGGGAGGCGGGTTTCCCGCGGGCTCTCTCGTGGACCTCCACGCGGATGAGGGCGCGGGGGCGCTCGCGCTGGCGCTCGCAATCGCGGGGAGGCAGGAGAGATCTCGCACCGTCGTCGTCGTCGACGGAGCGGGGGACTTCTACCCGCCGGCGGCCGCCCGGGAGGGGATCGACCTCGGGCGGCTCGTCCTCGTGAGGCCCGGGAAGCACGTGCTCGCTTGCCTCGACGAGGCGCTCAGGACGAAGTCGGTCGCGGCGGTGGTCGCGCAGGTCCGGCGGCTCGCACCCTCGAGCGGCCACAGGCTCCGGGTCGCGGCCGAGGCGGGAGGAGGCCTCGGCCTCCTCGTGCGCCCCGAGGAGGAGCGAACGGCCGTCTCCGCCGCGGCGGTGCGGCTCCAGGTCGAGCCCGATCGCGAAGGATGCCTCGTCCTCACGCCGCTTCGCGTGAGAGGGATCCTCGATCCCGGCGCTCTCGTGCCTCCCAAGATATCGAGGTGACACGGCCAGCACCCGAAGCTGTTTCCCGGAGCGCTCCTCTGCTACGCTGACCCCGGAGCCACGGCGAGAAGGGGCTCGCCGGGAGGAGCCCATGAGCACGGGGATGGGGTCCCCGCTGCGAGCGCGGCGGGAGCGAGAACGGGGAGCGGTGCTGCTCGTCGCGCTGGGAGTGCTCGCGCTCCTGGCGGCGTTCGCGGCGGCGTTCTTCGGGCTCGTGAACGTCGAGCGGCGCGCCGCGCAGAACTACACCGACACCGTGCGCGCCCGCCTCGTCGCGCGAGCGGGGCTCGAGCGAGCGAAGGTCCAGCTCCGCGACCTCGCGGGCCAGCGCTCCTACAGCTCGATCTACCCGATCGCCTACGTGCCTCCGCCGCCTCCCGGCGGGCCGCCCGCGCGCACGCTGCCGCCCGGCGTGGACGCGTGGGGATACGCCTACACCGACCCGAGCGGCGTCCCCGAGACCGATCCCGACGGCAACCCGAGCTCGAGCTGGAAGAGCACCCTCCTCGCGACGGAGCGGCGCTCCCTCGCGACGACGTCGACGCCGTCCTACGCGGTGAACTCGGGGCGCGCGATCCCGGGGCTTCCGGGGCCGCGCTTTCTCATCTATTCGGGAAAGCAAGGCGAGACGTACGCGAACGGCGCCGACGTCTACCGCTTGAAGATCCTCGACGCGGCCTCGCAGATCAACCTGAACCACCCGGACCGCCTCTCGCTCCAGCGCATGCTCAGGAACCTGATCCGCTCGAGGTTCTCGCGCTTCCAAGGAGACCCGGCCGCGGCGAACCGTCTCGCCCAGAAGATCGTCGAGGGGAGACCGACCTCCGGTTACGCGGCCAAGGGCGACCTCGACGCGATCCTCGTGAGCGACTCGGCTCCCGGGAGCAAGGACTGGCTCGGCCCCGACGAATGGCTCGAGCTCCGGGACGACCTCACGGTCCACAGCTGGGTGGACGAGAAGGTGATCCGCCCCTGGGCGCTCAACAACGAGAAGGACCTCGGTCCTCTCGACGTGGCCTCGGACGGCTCCACCCTCGCCGAGGCGCCGGTGCGCGGCT
>JACQDU010000783.1 GCA_016200955.1 bacterium | reverse complement strand
GAGCATGAGCGTCGAGGCTCCCTGGGTCGCCGCGGGAGTCTTGGCCGATGGAGTCTCGAGGCTCTTCTTCGAGAGAGCCTGGGTGCCCTTCCTCGAAGGAGTCGCTAGCTTCTTCGTCGTCGGCGAGTCGAGCTTCCTCGTCGCGGCCTTCTTTCCCGGGGGAGGCCTATCGAAAGCGCTCATGCTGGGCTCCTCTACATTGATTGCGGCCAGTGGTGCACTCTAGCCACCGCGTACGGGAATTGCACAGCATTCCGACGCAGGAACCGCGGTAAGCTCGGCCCATGCGGAGACGTAGGCTCGCTCTCGCGCTCTCGGTCTCCCTGGGCGCCTGCGCGCTCGCGCTCACGGCGGGCTTCGCCTTTCTCGAGCTCTCGCCGCGGGACTATCGGCTCGTCTGGCTTCTTCGAAAGACCAGGCGAGTCGAGCCGCGATTCTCGTTGACATCTCCGCGGCCTCTCTTAGATTTGAGTCTCCGAGCGTCCCCCGAGCGGTTCCCGGGGGACGCTTCGTTTCCCGAACTAGAAGGCTCACAGGACTTTCATGACGACGACGACTGCTCTCAGAGACCCCGCGAAGATCCGGAACGTGGCGATCATCGCGCACGTCGACCACGGGAAGACTTCCCTCGTCGACCGCCTGCTGAAAGACGCGCACGTCTTCCGCGACAACCAGGCCATGGGCGAGTTCATCATGGACCGCCACGACATCGAGAAGGAGCGCGGGATCACGATCTTCTCGAAGGCCTGCGCGATCGAGTGGAAGGGGACTCGGATCAACATCATCGACACCCCCGGCCACGCCGACTTCGGGGGAGAGGTCGAGCGCGTGCTCCGGATGGCGGACGCTGCGCTGATCCTCGTCTGCGCTTCCGACGGGCCCATGCCCCAGACGCGCTTCGTCCTGAGGAAGGCGCTCGCGCAGGGGCTCAAGCTCGTGATCGTCGTGAACAAGTGCGACCGGAAGGACGCTCGCCCGCACGAGGCGGCGCAGGAGCTGCTCGGCCTCTTGATCGACATGGAGGCCCCCGAGGACGTGATCGACGCTCCGATCATTTACGCGTCGGGGCGAGAGGGCAAAGCCGGGACGACGGTCGAGGACTTCGAGCAGGCGACCGACGTCTCGGTCCTCCTCGACACGATCGTCGCGAGCGTGCCTCCTCCGAACGCGGATCCCAAGGCTCCTCTCCAGATGGCCGTCTCCCAGATCGACTGGGACGACTACGTGGGGCGCATCACGGTCGGGAAGATCACGAGAGGAACGATCCGCGCGGGCCAGTCCTTCGTCCTCGCGAAGCCCGACGGCCGGATCGTGCCGGGCGAGTGCAAGAAGCTCTTCCACTTCGAGGGCCTCGCGCGCGTCGAGCAGGAGACGGCGGCCGCGGGCGACCTCGTGGCGCTCGCGGGGATCGACGAGGTCGATATCGGCGACACCATCTGCGCCCCCGAGGCCGTGGCCCCGATCCCTCCCGTGAAGGTGGACGCTCCGACCGTCTCCATGAGGTTCTCGGCGACCGACTCTCCCTTCCGCGGCAAGGAAGGCGACAAGATCACTTCCCGTCAGCTCAGAGAGAGGCTCTATCGCGAGGCGAAGGCGAACGTCGCTCTCAGGATCTCGGACACGGACAGCATGGACTCCCTCGAGGTCGCCGGGCGTGGCGTCCTCCACCTCGGGATCCTCGTCGAGGAGATGCGCCGCGAGGGCTACGAGTTCCAGGTGAGCCGTCCCAAGGTGATCGAGCAGGTCTCTCCCACGGGCGAGCGCCTCGAGCCGATCGAGATCTGCGTCGTCGACGTGATCGAGCAGTACCAGGGCAAGGTGATCGAGATCCTGGGCGGCCGCCGGGGCGAGATCAAGAGCATGCACAAGCACGGGACGACCGTGCGCCTCGAGTTCCTGATCCCGGCGCGCGGCCTGATCGGCGTGCGCTCGAGGATCCTGAACGCGACCTGCGGCGAGGCGACCTTCGTTCACCAGTTCCAGGAGTACGGTCCCTGGCGCGGGCCCATTCCCGGCCGCAACACGGGCGTCCTCATCGCGAGCGATCCCGGCAAGGTGAGGACGTTCGCGCTCGACGCCTTGCAGGACCGCGGGACTCTCTTCGTGGAAGCCACCGACGAGGTCTACGTCGGCCAGATCGTCGGGCAGCACGTCCGCATCGAGGACATCGACGTGAACGTCTGCAAGGAGAAGGCTCTCACGAACATGAGGGCCGCGAGCTCGGACCGGAAGATGGTCGTTGCTCCTGCGAGGACCTTCGACCACGACGGCGGCGTCGAGGAGGCGCTCGAGTTCATCGAGGACGACGAGCTCGTCGAGGTCACTCCGAAGAGCGTTCGCATGAGGAAGAAGATCCTCGACGAGAAGAAGAGGCGGCGTGAGAAGACGAAGGAGAAGATGCGGGACGGGACCTTCGTGGACTGAGCGAGCGCCCTTCGACCGACGACGCGTTTCGCCGGAACTTCCTCGGCCATTGCGTGATGCGAGATGTGTTTGAACATCTCGCACGAATCATGCAGAATCCACGCGTTGCGCCCGGCTTCGGCGAGAGCCGGGGAACCGTGAGTGCTCTCGAGCGACTTGGTGGGGTCGCTCGAGGTGGATTGCAAAGAGGGGACGAGACCTATGGTTTCGATGGTCCGCGCTTGGATGCGCGCCCACGTCGGCGCGCTGTTGGTCGGCGCTGTCTTCGCGATTGGCGGCGGAGCACTCATCGTAGGCTGCGGGCTGAACTCCGGTGGTGGCGGCGGCGGCGGGTCTCCGCCGCCGCTCGTGATCACCCTCGTGAAGTCTTCCGGCGATGGCCAGACGGGGACGGCGGGGACGGCCCTGCCTCTGCCGCTCGTCGCGCAAGCCGTGGATCAGAGCAACCAACCCGTCCCGAACCAGCCGATCGTGTGGACCGTCACCAACGGATTCCTCACGAACACGATCGCCGTCACGGACACGGGAGGCTTCACGCAGACCACGCTCACGTGCGGGCTCAAGCCGGGGCCCGTGACGGCAACGGCGGCTACTG
>JACQDU010000782.1 GCA_016200955.1 bacterium | reverse complement strand
CGAGCGGCCCGATCTGCTCCTCGGTGACGAAGAAATCGCCGAAGATCCCGCCGACTCCGTGCCAGTCGCTCCCCCCGCTCACGAGGAGGCCGAGGTTCTTCGCGACCTCCTCCGCGTAGAGCGAGCGGGGCGAGCTCCGGAAGGAAGCGCGGAAGACCTCGATCCCGTCGAGCCCGCGCTCGCGGAGGCGCGGAGCGAACCGGTCGATCTCGTCGGGCGAAGGGTGAGCGTAGATCGCGAGCCCGCCGGCCCGGTGGATCGCCCGGATCGCTTCCTCGGCCGAGGGGAGCGAGTACGAGCTCCGGTAGGCGTCTCCTCCCAGGAACTTCACGAAGGCATCCTGCCGCGAGCGAGCGTGCCCCGCCGCGACGAGCGCGTCCGCGAGGTGAGGCCGGCAGAGCGTGCGCTCCGAGGAAGCGACGCTCGGACTCTCGATCGGGTATCCGGCGAGCGCGAGCCTCTCGGTCGTCTCGCGCGCCGCGAGGACGCGGCCGGCGCGGATCCGCGCGAGCATCTCCTCGAGCGGGCCCGCTCCGAGCTCGAACCCGAGCGCGATGAGATGGCACGAGCGCGCCGTCCCGAGCTCGTCCCGCTCGATCTCGCAGGAGAGCTCGACTCCCGGGATCACGCGGACTCCCATGGCCTCCCCCTCGGCGCGGGCGAGGGCGACGCCGGCGGTCGTGTCGTGGTCGGTCACCGCGATCGCGTCGAGGTCCCGCGCGCTCGCCTTCCAGACGAGCGCCTCGGGCGTCGCTCGCCCGTCGCTCATGTTCGTGTGGGTGTGGAAGTCGAAACGCACGGATCTTCTTTCAGGGCTCTACGAGCGAGCTTAACGCTCCTGTCGGACAGCGGACCCGAAAGCGGCGAGAAAGGCCAGGGAGAAGCTACGGCTTCTGCCCGAGCAAACGTCTCGTCTCGATGAAGGACCGGAGCTGCTCCGCGATGAGACGGTGCCCTTCTTCCGTGGGATGGCCGTCGTCCGGGATGAAGAGGGGAGCGTCCGGCTCCTTCGCGAGGCGCGCCTCGACGCTCGGGTAGCAGTCGAGGCAAGGGATCCCCTCCTGCTCGAGCGAGGGGAGCACGGGCCGGAAGTCGGCGCCGTGCGGCGGATAGCACGCGAGGAGGACGGCGGCGAGCTCCGCTCCCTTCGCGCGAGCCGCCTTCGCGCCGTCGACGATGAGTGCTCGCCCGAGGAGCCAGCGGGCGTCCGTCGCGATCTCGTCCTTCGCGTAGCGCCGCGAGCGACGGCGAGCGTTGCCGATCTTCCACAGGAGGAACGAGCCGTGCTCGGGCGGGTTCTGGATCTGGAGCGACCGCTCGTCGCGCCAGCGGTCGATCCGCGGATCGGGCCCTTGCACGAACGCGAGCGCTCCGTCTTCGAGGACGTAGAGGGGCCGCGTCGTCTCTCCCACCTCGAGGGCGTGGATCGGACGCCGGAGGTCGTCTCCTATGAACGCGACGATCACGAGTTGAGGGCGCCACTCGAGGACCAGGTCGAGCAGCGTCCGCATCTGGTCGATCCCGTAGCCGAGGACGCCCCAGTTCATGACCTCGACGGGCGCGCTCCCGGCGAGCGAGCGCTCGAGGACCTTCGGGAAAGCGTCGCGAGAGGCCACGAGCGCGCCGAAGGCATAGCTGTCCCCGATCACGGCGATCCGCTTCGTGCCTTCCCTGGGGATGGGGGAAAAGTCGCCGTCCTCTCTCAGGCCGGCCAGGTTGGTGTGCACCTCGTAGGCGCGCGCCTGCGCGGGAGGGCCGATCTTCACGACGCAGGAGCGGCGCGGGCGCCACCCGAGCTTCGGGTCGTGCTCGTGCCACGGGTAGAAATGGCACTGCTCGCAGCAGGAGCGCGAGCGAGAGATCGGGTAAGAGAGGCGGAGCACGACCTCCGCCGTGCCGAGAGAGAGCGAGACCGCCGCGACGACGAGGACCGCTCGCGCGAGCACGCGCTTCCTCGAGCTGCGGCTCCCGTTTTCTCCCATGGAGCGAAGGTAGCATGCGCTCCCCCGCTTGACCGCGCCGCCCGGAGAGGCGAGGCTCTCCGGCCCGAGGAAGCTCATGCGAACCCAGAAGCTCATGGAGGAGCTCCGAGCCTCGCTCACGGGGAGGAGCGCCCTCGCGGGCTCTCCGGGCGCTCCCCGGGAGTCACGCTCGCGCCGCGCGAGGCCCGAGCTCCCGTGCGGGCCGGCTCCCGCGGACCGGGAGCTCCTCGAGAAGCTCAAGGCGGCGACGATCGCGCAGATCGGCGTCGGCCGGGCCGGCGTGCGCCTGCGCACCGCGACCTTCCTCAAGTTCCTCGGAGACCGCGCGGTCGCGGTCGAGGCCGTGAGGAGCACGCTCGCCTTGGACTTCGCCGCGAGGCTCTCGGCGGTGGAGGTCCAGAGCGAGGCGCGCGACCTGGACGAGTTCCTCCTCCGGCCGGACCTCGGGCGCCGGTTGCCGGGAGAAGCGGTCGAGCTCATCCGCTCGCGCTGCGCGGTCGCGCCCGACGTGCAGGTCGTCGTGGGAGACGGCCTCTCCGCGCACGCGGTCTCCGAGAACGCGCCTCCGCTCCTCGAGGCGCTCTTTCCCGAGCTCGAGCGGCGCGGCCTCAAGGCGGGGACGACCGTCCTCGTGAGGCGAGCTCGCATGAGGACGCTCACGGTCGTGGGAGAAGCGGTGGGCGCGCGCACGGCCGTGATCCTCCTGGGAGAACGGCCCGGCCTCGGCACGGGAGACGGCATGAGCGCCTACCTCGTCTTCCGGCCGCGCGCTTCCGCCGTCGAGTCCGACCACGAGGTCGTGAGCAACATCCACGCGCGCGGGATCCCTCCCGCCGAGGCCGCGAGGAAGATCGCCGATCTCCTGGAAGAGTTCCTGAGAGTCGGCGCGAGCGGCGTCCCGCGCCAGGCCGGCGCCGCTCCGAGCCCGCAGGAGCAGGCGCGCATCGAGCCGTGCACGGGAGACGCGTGCCTCCGCCGCGACCCTTACTCGCCCAAGCGGATCGTCGAGCGGGAGCCGCGCGCTCCCCTCGCCGTGAGCGCCCAGGCGCGGTGCGCGGGCTGAGTGGTCCTCGAAGCGGTCAGGCCTCGCGTTCTCGCGACGCAATTCATACCGAGCGTCCCTCCCGACCTCGCGCGCGCCTACTCGTTCTCGCCCGAGCACTCGTCCGCGGCCCTCGTGACGGCCGACCAGGACGACGCGCTCTACGTCGCGCTCGACGAGGCGACGAAGCAAGCTCCGGTCGAGGTCGCCTTCGCGCGCTCGCTCTATGCGGGCTCGAGCCACGCGCCCGGGCCGTTCTCGGGCGAGTGCCTCGGGATCCTCGCGGGCGCCTCTCCTGCCGACGTGCGCGAGGGGCTCGCGGCGTGCCTTCGCTGCCTCGAGGACGACGCGTGCTTCTACAAGGCCGACGAGTCGGGGAAGCTCCTCATCTTCCCTCACGTCGTCTCGTCGATCGGGCGATACCTCGCCCGGGAAGCCGAGCTCGAGGAGGGGCGGTCGATCGCTTACCTGATCGCTCCTCCGATCGAGGCGGTGCTCGGCCTCGACGCCGCGCTCAAGGCTGCGGAGGTGAAGCTCCAGAAGAGCTTCGCTCCTCCCACGAACACGAACTTCGCGGGAGGCTACCTCGTGGGAGAGCTCGAGCAGTGCGAGGCCGCGGCGACCGCCTTCGCGCGCACGATCGTCGAGCTCGCTCGCTCGCCGCGCGTCGTGTGAGTCAGCGCTTCCTGAGAGTGTGCTTCCCGCCCTCGGTGGACTCGAGCTCGTCGCGGAGCTTCCGGTAGCTCTCGTAGCGCTCCTCGTCGATCTCGCCCGAAGACACGGCCTCGAGGACCGTGCAGCCCGGCTCCTCGCGGTGCGAGCAGTCGTTGAAGCGGCAGCGGCCGGTCGCGCGGGCGATGTCGCGGAAGAGTCCGGGGAGCTCGCCCGACGGGACGTCTCCCAGGCCGAAGGACCGGATCCCTGGCGTGTCGGCGACGTAGCCCCCGCGCTCGAGCGGGTGGAGCTCCGCCCAGCTCGTCGTGTGCTTGCCGCGGCCCGTGACGTCCGAGACTTCTCCCGTGAGGATCCGGAGGGCGGGGTTGATCGCGTTGAGCAACGTCGATTTCCCGACGCCCGAATGGCCCGTGAAGACCGTGATCTTCCCCTGCATCATCGCGAGGAGGTCCGAGATCCCTTCTCCCGTGACGACGCTCGTCGCGCAGCAGCGGTAGCCGAGCTTCACGTAGACGCGCGCGTCGTCTTCCACGACGGCGCGGTAAGCCTCGTCCGCGAGGTCCATCTTGTTGAACACGATGAGGGGCTCGAGCCCCTCGCGCTCGACCTCGACGAGGACGCGGTCGAGGAAGTTCCGCTTGTAGGGAGGGTCGAAGGCCGCGAGCACGACCCCGACGAGGTCCACGTTCGCGCAGAGGACCTGATCGCGCTTCTCGGAGCGCGGCCGCCTGAGCTCGGTCCGGCGAGGGAGGACGCCGACGATCACTCCCTCGCGGAACGCGGTCTCCCTGGCCGCTTCGGGCTCCGCCCTCGGCTCGAGCGCGACGCGGTCGCCGACCGCGAGCCTCATGTCGAGCTTCCGCGCGATCTTTCCGCGGAGGTCGCACCGGAAGCGGCCCGCGCTCGCGGCATCCACCCACGACGACTGGCCGTCGATCCGGGTGACGGTTCCTTCGACTGTTTCCACGGAGACCTCGGGGATTCTACTACCGGCGGTGCGCGGGAGCTTGTCGCGAAAGAACGCCGCGCTCCCTTAGGATGGCGGCATGACCGAGCCGGCCCTCTCGCCGCGAGCGTTCCGAGCCGGGCTCGCGCTCGCGTGCGTCGTCTTCGCGAGCCTCGCGCTCGGGGGAGCGGCGAGCGACTCGATCACCTACGACGAGGGGCCGTTCCTCCACTACGGCCTCCTCCACCTCGAGGGAGCGGCGGCGCGGAAGCAGGTCTTCAACTCGAAGCTCCCCGTGACGGCGCTCCACGCGGCTCCGGTGCTCCTGCTCGAGCGGACGGCGGGCATCGCATCGACCCAGCTCGAGAGAGACCCGCGGGACGAGGTCGCGGACCCGGGCGCTCACTGGCGCTGGAAGCCGTCGCCGATCGCCCTCGCGGTCGGGCGAGCGGTGGCCGTGGCGATCGGCCTCGCGCTCGTGCTCGCGCTCGCGCTCGGAGCGCGGGCGCTCGCGGGAGACACGGCGGGGCTCGCGGCGGGGCTCCTCGCGGCGCTCGAGCCGGACCTGCTCGCGCACGGGCACTACGTGACCGCGGACGTGCCCGCGGCGCTCGCGACGCTCCTCCTCGCGCTCGCGACGATCCGCTGGGCGAGGCGTGGGAGGGCGAGAGACGGGGCGCTCGCGGGAGCTTGCTTCGGGCTCGCTCTCCTCGCGAAGTTCGTGCTCCTCGTGCTCGCGGCGGTCGTGCCGCTCGCCCTCCTCGCGCGAGCGCTCGTCTCCCGCGGGGAGCAGGAGCAGCCCGAGCGCGCCCGAGGGCTCGCCTGGAAGCGCGGCCTGGCGTCCCTCGGAGCGGCGTCGCTCGCGGCGCTCCTCGTCCTGAACGCGGGGTTCTTCTTCCACGGCTTCCCGGGGCAGCTCCCCGAGAGGCCGAGGAGCGAGCGCGTGGCGAAGCTCGAGGGCCTGATCGGGAGACCGCCTCTTCCGGTGCCGGCGAGCTGGCTCGAGGGCCTCGACTGGACGCTCGGCGACGAGGAGCGCGGGGCGAGCTACGGGAACCTCTACCTCCAGGGAGAGACGCAGGAGGACAAGCGCGGCTTCTTCCGCTACTACTTCGTCGCGCTCGCGTTCAAGCTCCCGCTCCCGATCTTCGTGCTCCTCGCGCTCTCGCTGGTGCGGTCGCTCCGCGGCAAGCAGGCCGAGAGCCGGCTCGCCGCGCCGGACCGCGCGTTCCTGGGAACGCTCGCGCTCGGCTTCCTCCTCTTCCTGTCGTTCGCGAACCGGGCGCAGATCGGCGTCCGGCACGCTCTCCCGATCTTTCCTTTCATCATCATCGAAGCGAGCCTCGCGCTCGCGGCGCTCGCGCGGGGGGGCCCGAGAGCGCGCGCGAAGGCGGCCGCGCTCGTGCTCTGGATCGCGGCGAGCGTGCTCTCGTTCGCGCCGGACTTCCTCCCTTACACGAACGAGCTGATCCCGAGGCGGACGCTGGCTTACAGGACGTTCGCCGACTCGAACCTCGACTGGGGACAGGCCGACTCCGCGCTCCTCGCGTGGCTCGAGGACGAGCGGAGCGCGGGGCGCCCGGTCTCGCTCGCGGGAGAGGACCCCGTCGCCGGGCGGCTCGTCGTCTCGGTCAACGCGCTCGTGGGAGTCTCGCGGCCTCCGCGGAAGCTCGCCTGGCTCCGCGAGCTGCGCCCCGTCGGGCACGTGCGCCACGCGTGGCTCGTCTTCTCCGTGACCGAGGAGGAGGCTGCGCGCGCGCGAGCCAGCCGCTAGCATCTGGGCGGGAACGGAAGTGGACTCCTTCGTCCTGGACGTGGTGATCGAAGGCGTGCCGTCCCCCGCCTCGGCAGGCGAGGAAGCGGTCTGGCCGGAGCCGATCAAGAAGGCCTGGAAGCCGATCGAGCTCTCGCGCGCCGCCGGCGCCGAGGCCGACTCCCGGCGCGCGTGGCGCATCCGCGATCCCGAGAGCGACCTCGACTTCACGGTGATCTGGGCCCCCGCGCCCGCGACGCAGGACGGCGAGGGCGGAGGCGACGACGAAGAAGAGCTCGACTCTCATGCAGCGCAGGCCGCATCTCCCGAAGAAGACGTCGCGGAAGACGACGACGAAGAAGAAGGAGAAGAGGAGGAGAGCGAGACCGACTCGGACGGAGTGCCTCGCTCCGGCGGCGGCCTCCTGTTCGGGCACACGCCGCGCCCCGGCACGCGGAGCCAGGACCTCCAGCGAGTCTTCGAGCTCGCGCTCCGCGTGGCGGAGAGGCTCGGGCTCAAGCTGTTCGACCCCGTGCTCGGAGAGACCTTCGAGACGGAGGACTGGGCCTATCGCCTGACGGAGCCCTTCCACGTGCGCGGCTTCGTCGCGACTCACTGGGTGCGCGGCGGCGACGATCGCGTGAGCTGGGTCCACACGCACGGCATGGACCGCTTCGGCCTTCCCGACGTCGAGGCCTTCGACGTGCCCGTCGAGGGAGGGGAGGACGTGGTCGCCTTCCTGCACGAGGCGGCGATCTCGTGGCTGCGCGAGGACCCGCCCGCTCCGTCGGCGACGCCGCGGCGCGTGGACGGCGTGCGCGTGCGCGTGCTCGACGCCAAGGTCGCGAGGCGCCGCGCGAAGGGCTACACGGACGAGTCCTGGGAGGACCACGACGGCTCCTACGTGACGATCGTTCCCTTCGAGCCGTGGAGCACGGCGCTCGTGGGCTGGAAGCCGCCGACCACGCCGCGCTCTCCGAGCCTGATCGAGCGTCTCTGCGCGATCACGAGCGAGATCCTCCCCGACGTGCGCCACCGCTTCGAGGAGGGCGGAGCGTCGGTGAAGGTGAAGGCGCGCTTCCCCGTGGCGCCGCCCCGGGGAGAGCCGTCCGGCTTCGAGTCCATGTGGGTCCAGGTCGAGGAGTGGAAGGACGACCGCATCCTCGGGAGGCTCGCGAACGACCCCGAGATCCGCGTCGACCTCGACCGCGGGGCGGCCGTCACCGTCGCTCCGAACGAGGTCTGGGACGTGTTCGTCGTGAAAGACGGCCAGCCTTATCGCGGCGTCTCGCTCAGGCGGTGGCTCCGGCACCTCGCGTGAGCCCGGGTGGCGCATCGCGTGCCGACCGTGCCCGACGGCTCCGCCGCTTCGCCGCTTCCTCCTGAAACTCGGCGATCGAGCCTCTAAGATGCAAGGCGTGCCGCGAGCTCTCCCGCTGTCTTCGTTCGAACGCTTCGCCGAGAGGGCCCGCGGCGAGAGGCTCGCCGGCTTCGCGCTCGCGAAGACGATCACGTTCGACTTCCCGGAAGAGAGGCTCGCGCTCTTCCCGGGCGAAGAACTGCGAGGGGTCCACTCCCGCGGCATGACTCGCTTCCGGGAGCTCGACGCAAGCGAAGAAAGCCGGACCGAGGTCGCGGCCGCAGGGTGCGGCGAGCGCGCGTCGCTCCTCGACGTGAAGGCGGAGCTCGCCCGGAGGCTCCTGGCGCCTTGCACTCTCTGCGCGCTCGAATGCCGGGTCGACCGGACGAAAGGCCCCGCGGGTGCGTGCGGGCTGGGCCCGGGTCTCTCGCGGTACCTGGACTTCGTGCACGAGGGAGAGGAGCCCGAGATATCGCCGACTCACGCGATCCTCCTCTCGGGATGCAACTACCGCTGCGCCTACTGCTCGGAGTGGGAGCACGTGGACGCGCCGGCGCGAGATCCGAGGGCGACCGAGGACGAGCTCGCGCGCTCGATCGAGGCGCGCCGCGAGCGAGGCGCGGCCTCCCTCTCGTGGATCGGAGGAGACCCGGGAGTGAGCCTCCCCGGGATCCTCCTCGTGCTCGCTCGCGCGCGCACGTCGGTGCCCGTCGTCTGGAACTCGAACATGCATTCGACCGGGGAGGTGCGCGACCTCCTCGAGGGAATCGCCGACGCCTACGTCGCGGACTGGAAGCACGGGAACGACGCCTGCGCGCGCGCCGTCGCGCGGGCGCCCGCTCACCTCGAGACGGTCCGCGCCGCGATCGCGCGCGCATCGCGCGAGGCCTTCACGATCGTGCGCCACCTCGTGCTCCCGGGCCACGTCGCGTGCTGCACGCTCCCCGTGCTCGCGGAGATCGCGCGCGACCT
>JACQDU010000781.1 GCA_016200955.1 bacterium | reverse complement strand
GCTGCACGACCGCGCTCGCGACCTTCGGGCGAGGGTAGAAGACAGCGGGCGGGAGCTTCCGGAGGAGCGTCACGCTCGCGAGCTGCGCCGCGAGGACGGAGACGGCGTTGAAGACCGGGTCTCCCGGCCGCGCGCAGAAGCGCTCGGCCGACTCGAGCTGGACCATGACCGTCATGCGCCGGAGGGGAAGGTCGAGCTCGAGCAGGTTCACGACGACCGGCGTCGAGATCGCGTAAGGGAGGTTCGCGACGACGCGCAGCGAGGACCCCGCTCGCGCGGCCAGCTCCCGCTTCACGGCTTCCAGGACCTCGTCCGCGATCCGGGACTTGCTCGAGAGCACGTCGCGCTCGATGAGCGTCACGTTCCCGCTGTCCGAGAGCCGTCCGCGCGCGAGCGCGGCGAGCGCGGAGTCGATCTCGACCGTCACGACGTGCGCCGCGAGCGATGCCAGCTCGAGCGTGAGGCCACCCGTCCCCGTCCCGACCTCGAGCACGACGTCGGTGGGCTCGATCTCCGCGTCGCGCGCGATCGCCTTGAGGAGGTTCGGGTCCGTGAGGAAGTTCTGCCCGAGAGGCCGCCTCGGCTGCACCCCGGCCGCCTCGAGCATCTGCTTGAGCTCGTCGCGCTTCATCACCGAGAAACTTACCACGCTTGAAGAGAGCGGGTATGGGAGGATACAAGGAGCGTCGATGCAGAGCGAAGACAGACCGACTTCGGGGACTCCGACCCCCGCGAGCGAGCCCTCGCTTCCGAGCCTCACGTCGATCTTCGAGGGCAAGCGCATCCTCCTCACGGGCTCCACGGGCTTCCTCGGGAAGGTCGTCCTCGCGACCCTCCTCGAGAAGCTCCCGGGGATCGCGAGGATCGTCTGCATCGTCCGCGCTCCCTCCCACCAGGCGGCCGAAGACCGCTTCCTGAAAGACGTCGTCGCCTCTCCCGCGCTCGACGCCGTCCGCGAGACGCACGGCCTCGGCCTCCGCGAGCACCTGAGCCAGAAGGTCCTCGTCCGCGCCGGCGACGTGGCCCGCGAGCGGCTCGGGCTCGACGAGGCGGGCTTCGCCGCGGTCGCGAAGGACCTCGACCTCGTGATCCACTGCGCGGGGCTCGTCGACTTCGTGCCGCCCCTCGACAAGGGCCTCGCGTCGAACGTGGACGGGACGCAGCGCGTGCTCGAGCTGGCGAAGCGCGCGGGCCCGAAGCGCTGCGCCTTCCTGCACGTCTCGACCTGCTTCGTCTACGGCGACCGCGAGGGTCAGGTCCCCGAGGACCTCCGCGCGAACGAGACACCGCTCACGGCGAAGAACGGGTTCGACACCTTCGATGCGAGGAGAGAGGTCGACGAGGCGAGGAAGCTCGTCTCGCGTCTCCTCCAGGACGAGATCGAGGACCCGGCGACGCACGCCGAGCTCTGGAAGGAAGCCGAGGGAAACCCGCGGAAGGCGAAGCGCCTCGCCGAGGTTCGCTCGAAGCGGCGGCTCGCGGAGGAGGGCCTCGCCCGCGCCCGGCGCTGGGGCTGGCCGAACACGTACACGTACACGAAGGCGCTCGCCGAGAGGCTCGTGGACGCCGCGCGGCCCGACCTCGGCCCCGTCGCGATCCTCCGTCCGGCCGTGGTCGAGAGCGCGCTCCGCTTCCCTTTCCCCGGGTGGAACCAGGGAGTCAACACGTGCGCGCCCCTCATGTGGATGGCGTCGCGCGGGCTCCGTTACTTCCCGATCGACGACCACCACAACCTGGACGTGATCCCGGTCGACCTCTGCGTCAACGTCATGGTCGCGATCTCGGGAGCGCTCCTCGCGAACAGGGCGAAGCCGATCTACCAGGTCGGCTCGAGCGCCGTGAACCCGCTCGCCATCCGGCGCGTGCTCGAGCTCACGTGCCTCGCTTACAGGAAGGCGGACCTTCCCGAGAGCTGGCTCAAGAAATACCTGCGCAAGCACACGGGCGGGATCCCGGTCTCCATGGGCGTCTACCGGAACGCCGGGATCCCGGGCCTCGCGAAGATCGCGCGCGGGATCCGCGGCTTCCTCGAGAAGGTCCCGCCGCCCGCGCGCCGTCCCGCGGTCCGCTCCGCCCTCGAGGGCGTCGTGCGCGAGGCGAAGGTCGCCGAGAAGAAGCTCGAGCACGCCTCGCAGGTCATGGAGCTCTTCTTGCCGTTCATCAACGGCCCGAAGACGGCGTTCCGCACGGACAACGCCATCGCGCTCGAGCGCTCGCTCGCGCCGGGCGACCGCGAGCTCTTCCCGTACGATCCCGAGAAGATCGACTGGCGCGATTACTTCCTGAGGGTCTTCATCCCCGGCCTCGAGCGCTGGACCTTCCCCGAGCTCAAGGAGCGCGAGGGGAGCGCGACCGACGCCGCGCCGCTCTACGCGAGCCTCGTCGCTCTCCTCGAGGACACGTGCAACCGTTACCCCAAGCGCGTCGCGCTTCGCCGAACGCCGAGCTCCGGTGAAGAAGAGAAGCTCACGTACGAAGAGCTTCTCTCACGCACCGAGGCGGTCGCGGCGCGCCTCGCGGGGGCCGGCGTCAAGCCGGGCGACCGGGTCGCTCTCGCGGCGGAGAACCGGCCGGCCTGGGTCGCGACGTTCTTCGGGATCCTGAGAGCGGGAGCGACGTGCGTCCCCGTGGACTCCGCGACGGACCTCGCGCGGCTCGCGCCGCTCGCGCGGACCTCGCGCGCGCGCGCGGTCGTCGTCTCGAACGCGAGCGAGGCGGCGCAGAGAGCCCTCGCGCAGAGCTTTGCCTCTCTCGAAGGCAAGGACGGGAAGAACGGGAAGACGGCGGCCGCTCCTCCGCGGCTCGTGGCGATCGACGAGCTCACGGCTCCGCCCGCTGGCGAGCGAGCGCCGGCGGTCGACCCGACGAAGCTCGCGCCTGCCGTCCTCATCTACACGAGCGGCACGACGGGAGCGCCCAAGGGAGTCCTCCTCTCGCACCGCGCGCTCGCGGCGCAGGTGCGGTCGCTCTCGCAGCTCTACCCTCTCGGGCCCGAGGACCGCGCGCTCTCGGTCCTTCCGCTCCACCACGCGTTCGAGCTCACGTGCGGGCTCCTCCTGCCGCTCGCTCGCGGCGCGGCGATCTCCTACGCGCGCGAGGCGACGGCCGACGCGATCAAGGAAGGCCTCCACCGGACGAGGCCGACCGCCATGATCGGCGTCCCGGCCCTCTTCGAGGCGTGGCACCGCCAGATCCACCGCGCGGCGAAGACCCAGGGGAGCATGGCGGAGCGGACCTTCGACGCTCTCATAGGAATTCACCGCGGCTTCAGGAAGCGCACGGGTTTCAACATAGGCTCGCGCCTCTTCCCCGAGATCCACCGGCAATTCGGAGGAGAGCTCCGCTACGCCGTCTGCGGCGGCGCCGCGCTCGCGCGCGAGGTCACGAACACGTTCCACGGGCTCGGGATCGACCTCTACGAGGGCTACGGCCTGACCGAGGCAGGGCCCGTCGTCTGCGCGAACCGTCCGCAGGCCGGCCCGAAAGCCGGCTCGGTGGGAGAGCCGATCCCGGGAGTCCAGGTCAAGATCCAGGAGCCCGACGGCGAAGGCACGGGAGAAGTCCTCGTCCGCTCGCCCGCTCTCATGGACGGCTACGACCAGGAGCCGGACGTCACGAAGTCGGTCTTCCTCGACGGCTGGCTCAGGACCGGCGACCTCGGGCGCCTCGATGCGGAGGGGCGCGTCTCGATCGTCGGGCGCTCGAAGGACGTGATCGTCGACGGTGCGGGGAACACGGTCTACCCGGACGAGGTCGAGGAGCTCTACTCGGGCTGCCCGGACGTGACCGAGCTCGCCGTGGCCGGCGTTCCTCTCAGGGACGAGAAGGAGGTCGTGGGAGCCCTCGTCCTCGTGAAGGACGGAGGCGCCCCGGGGAGCGTCGCCGAGACGCGCGAGCGCGTCCGCGCGTTCTTCCGCGAGGTGAGCCAGGGTCTTCCCTCGGCGAAGCGCGTCAAGGTCCTCAAGTTCACGACGAGGCCGCTCCCCCGGAACGCGACGAGGAAGGTCAAGAGAGACGAGGTCGCGCGCATGCTCCACGACCTCGCCCGCGGCGAGGCGGCGGCGTCGCCCAAGAAGATCGTCTCCGCGCGCGGCCAGGTCGCTCGCACGCTCGAGGAGGTCGCGGGAGTCGACGCGGGAGCGCTCGCGCCGGACTCGGACCTCGCGCAGGACCTCGGCCTCGACTCGATCGCCGTCGCGGACGCGATCTCCGCGCTCGCGGAGGCCACCGGGAGGACGGCGCCGCCGGACCTGGGCCGGCTCCAGACCGTGGCCGACCTCGTGCGCCACTTCGAGGACGCTCCGGCCGCCGGGCAGGACGCGCTCACGACTCCTCTCACGACCGATCCGCGGCCGATCGTCCTCCCGCGCGCCGTGCGCGCTCTCGGGAAGGAAGCGATCGACGCCTTCATCCGTCTCGCGTTCACGAGAGGCTTCCAGACGAGGATCTCGGGCACCGGGAACATCCCGCGCCACACGCAGGCGATCGTCGTCGCGAACCACTCGAGCCACCTCGACGTGGGCCTCGTCCGCCACGCCCTCGGCTCCTGGGGAAAGGGCCTGATCTCCGTCGGAGCGCGCGACTACTTCTTCAAGGACCGCGCCGTCGCGACGTACTTCGAGAACTTCACGAACGTGCTCGCGTTCGACCGCCGCGAGTCGATCCGCGAGAGCCTCTCGCGCGTCGTCGCGCTCCTCGAGTCGGGGCACAACGTCCTCATCTTCCCCGAGGGCACGCGCTCCGTGACGGGGAGGCTCCAGGCGTTCAAGGCGGGGCTCGGCTACCTCGTCGCGACGACCGGCGCGGGAGTGCTGCCCGTGTACCTCTCGGGCACGTTCCAGGCGGCGCCGAAGGGCTCGCTCATCCCGCGCTCGCGGCGGCTCGAGGCGAGGATCGGCGGCTTCATGCCCGCCTCCGTCCTCCTCGCGAAGGCGGGCGGGAAGCTCAAGCGAGACAAGCTCCAGCGGATCTCCGAGATCGCGCGCGAGGCGATCGTCGCCCTCCGGGACGGCGTCGCCTTCGACGTGCGCTCGCTTCCCGTGCCCGAGAGCGAATCGGACGAGAAGCCCGCCCGCTCGAGGCCGGCGAAGCCGCCCGAGGCGCGCGTGCCTCGCCCGGAATCGGTCGGGTAAGCACCGATCCCCGTGACCGAGAACGCTCCTCTCATCGAGAACATCTCCGACACCGCGCGCTGGGTCGCCGTGTATCGAGCGATCGAGACCGAGCGGCCGGACGCGCTCTTCAAGGACCCGTTCGCGCGCCGCCTCGCGGGCGAGCGCGGGGAGAAGATCCTGAGCTCGCTCGCCTTCGCCCGGAGGAACGAGTGGGCGATCGTCATGAGGACTCACCTGATCGACCGCCTCCTCCTCGGGACGATCGAGAAGGACGGGATCGACACGGTGCTGAACCTCGCGGCCGGCCTCGACGCGCGGCCGTGGCGCCTCGCGCTCCCCCCGAGCCTCAAGTGGATCGACGTGGACCTCCCCGAGATCACGGACTGGAAGGAGGAGAAGCTCCGGGGAGAGAAACCTCTCTGCGACCTCGAGCGCGTGCGGCTCGACCTCGCGGACGTGACGGCTCGCCGCGCGCTGTTCGAGCGCGTCTCCGCGTCTTCAAGGAAGACACTCGTGATGACCGAGGGGCTCGTGATCTACCTCACGCGGGAGCAGGTCGACTCGCTCGCGCACGACCTTGCCGCGAGCGCGAGCTTCCGCTACTGGATCCTCGACCTCGCGTCGCCCGGGCTCGTGCGGATGATGCAGCGCCTCTGGGACAAGGAGCTCAACGCCGCCCGCGCTCCCATGAAGTTCGGGCCCGAGGAGGGCCCGGCCTTCTTCGCCAGCGCGGGCTGGGTGCCGCTCGAGGTGCGCTCGCTCCTTATGGAGGCCGCGCGCCACCGGCGGCTGCGCTTCTTCCTGCGCCTCGCCGCGCTCCTGCCCGAGAGCAAGGGCCGCCAGGGGAGAAGACCCTGGTCGGCGGCTTGTCTCTTCGGGAGAGCGTGAGGTTGCGCCGCGTCCGTCCCCCGCGAAGCGGGGGAGGGTAGGGAGGGGCGCGCCCGACCGTTGTCAGCCGTGCAGGCTCCCGCCACAATGCGGGCTCCCGACCATGCCTCTTTCGAGCGCCGACAAGTCGTTCGGGCTGATCGCGGTCGAGAAGAAGCTCCTCTCGAAGGAGGCTCTCGCCGCCGAGGAGGCCGCCCTGCTCGCGAACGGAGCGGGCGTCTCCCTCGCCTCTCACCTCGTCTCGAAGAACGTCGTGTCGGAGGAGAAGAAGCAGGAGATCGAGAAGATCCGCTCCCGCCACGGGCGGCCGTGCGAGAAGTGTCTCAAAGACACCTTCCTCCTCCCGGGCGAGACCGAGGCCAGCAAGCCCTGCGAGCACTGCGGCGGGAAGCTCCGGGCGCGCCCGCAGCCGGCCGGGGCTCCGGCGAAGCCCGCTTCCTCTCCCGGCATGCCGAAGGTCGCCCCGCCTTCCGCGTCCACGAAGCTCGCCCTGGGCAAGCTCGCGACGGCCGCCCCTTCGGCGCCCGGGAAGAAGCCCGAGGGCTCGCCTCCGAGCGGCACGACGAGGAAGCCGGAGAAGCCCGCCGAGAGCGGCTCGCCTCCCGACGAAGCCAAGGCGAGGGAGGAGCGCGCGAGGAGGCTCCGCCTCCAGGGAGCGGGCTTCGGCTACGAGCCCGGGCCCAAGCCCGAGGGCGCTCCCGCGCCGGCGGGGGTGGCGGAGACGAGCAAGGCGGCCGACGGGAATCCAGCCGCTCCCCCGGCGGCGCCGCCCAGGGTCGCGGAGCTCGATCCCAAGGTCCGCGCGACGCGCGCGAAGAACCTCCGCCTCCAGGGAGCGGGCTTCGGCTACGAGCCGCAGGAGCCCGAGCCCGCGAAGCCGATCCCCGCGCCCGCGGACGCCGCCGCTCCCGCGGTGGGCACGCCCGTGGACGCGGCCGCCGCTCCGCCGAGGGAAGGGGAACCGCCGCTCGAGACGTGGCGACCTGGGCGGCCGATCTTCGACCGCACGGCCGTCGCTCGCCCGACGACGAGGCTCAAGGAGCCGGAGGTCGCGGCGGCACCCGCGGCCGGGATCCTGCCGACGTCGGCGGTGCCGCTCTCGTCCCAGTGGCTCGACTTCCTCGCCTTCCCGCTCAGGGCGCGAGGGCCGATCTTCCTGTGCGCGGCGGCGGTCTTCGTGGGCCTCGCGGTGTGGGCGCTCAGGCAATCGACGGGGAACATCTTCGCCCGCTTCTCGATCCCGATCTGCTTCATCGCGATCATCTACTTCAACGCCTTCCAGGCGAAGGTCCTGAACGCCTCGACGGCGGGGAAGACCGAGCCGCCCGACTGGCCCGACATCGAGGAGACGCGCGAGCTCGGCTGGCGACTGTTCTGCGTCGAGATGGCGGCGTTTCTCCCGTTCCTGCTCGTCTGGGTCCACATCCTCATGTCGACCTTCGGCGTGATCGGGAACGCGCCGACGATCGGTCCCGACGCCCACAAGATGGCGAGGAAGGACCCTCGCCTCGTGGGGATGAACGCGGCCGAGGTCGAGCTCCTCGACATGGACGACAAGAAGGTGAAGCTCGGGAACCGCGGCGGGAAGTGGCTCGTCCTGGCTCTCCTCGACAAGGACACGGCGGACGACACGGGAATGTCGAAGATGATCCGCGAGATGCCCAAGGGCAGCTCGTTCACGGCTCCTTACCTCCCCGCGAACCAGGTGAGCGACCTCTACCGCGCCTCGCGCGCGCTCCCGGACGTGGACTGGAGCCCGCTGTTCATCGATCCCCGGAAGAGGTGCCTCGCCGAGGCCGGCCTCTACGCGCCTGCGCACGAGCGCGAGGTCATCTTCCAGCCGAGCTCGTCTCCTCTTCCCACTCCGCGCCACGAGAAAGAGGATGGCGGCGACGACGAGGACCTGCCGCGCGGACCGAAGCCGCCCGACATCAACAAGCTCCCGATTCCGGGGAACGAGCCCAAGTTCGGCCCCGGTCCCGGCCAGGCCCCGCCGCCGAGCGGCGAGAAGAAGGACGGCCCGCGCGAGCGCCACTTCGGCCCGCGC
>JACQDU010000137.1 GCA_016200955.1 bacterium | reverse complement strand
GTCTCGAGGAGATGCCTGTGAGTCTTGAGCGAGAACCAGAGCCCTAGGAGGTAGATCGCTAGGAGGACGGCCGAGATCGCGTAAGACAGCGAGACCGTCACGCGCTCGTGCGAGACGTCGGTCGTCGAGAACAGGACCGACGGTATGAGGAGCCCGATCACCGCGAGGTGGAGCGAGCTCGACGAGACGCCCGCCGCCGTGACGTTGAGCGCTTGCTTCTCCCGCCGGAGCCCGCCCACGAGCGCCGCGAGGCCGAAGACGAACAGGAGGTTCCCGATGATCGACCCCGTGAGCGAGGCCTGGACGATCGCCGTCTTTCCCTGGCGGAGCGCGACGACGGCCATTATGAGCTCGCTCGCGTTCCCGAAGGTCGCGTTCAGGAGCCCGCCTATCCCGGGCCCCGCGCGCTCCGAGAGCTGCTCCGTGGCGCGGCCGATCAGCCCGGCGAGGGGCACGATCCCGAGCGCGCACACGAAGAAGACCAGCGTGCGGTCCGCTCCTCCGTGGTCGAGGAGCAGCCCGACCGGGACGAGGAGCAAGAGCACGTCGAGCGGGCTCACCGCCTTCTTGATCCGGGCGAGCTTCATGAGGGTCCTTCAGGCGAGCTCGAGGTAGGAGAGCTTGCGGGCCACGCGGAAGCCGAGCCTGTCGTAGAGCCGCAGCGCCGCCGCGTTGTCGGACTTCACGTAGAGCGAGACGATCTTTCCCGACGCTCGCAGGCGCCGCGCGACGGCCGTCGTGACCGCTCGCCCGAGGCCGCGGAGGCGCCGGTCCTCGCGGACGAGGACGTTCGCGATCTGGCCGACGAACGGCGTCTCGAAGTGGACGCCGGCCGCGGCGACGGGCTCGCTTCCCTCGCGCACCCAGTAGTAGGCGCCCGTCGCGAAGCTCTCGCGAGACCAGGCGGTCGCTCCGTGAGCTCTCAGGAACGCATCGAGGCGGTCGAGCTCGTGAGTCGGGACGCGCTCGACCGGGATCTCCTCGACGAGGGGGAGCGGCGCTCGCGGGAGGAGGACCTCGTGCGTCTCCTCGTGGCGCGCGGTCACCGTGAAGGCGCTCGCGTAAGCGGCCTCGCGCGAGGTCTCGTCGATCGCGATCGCGGGGAGGTCGATCCCGTCGCGCATGTGCCGGAGGATCTCTCGCGCGCTCTCCTCGTCCCACGGTCCCGGCGGCGTCGCCACCCCGAGCGCCGGGCGACCGAAGCCGAGGTACGCCGTCCCGACCGCCCTGAGCTCGCCCGTCGGCGCGAAGCCGAGGAAGACGCGCGTGCGCTCCGAGAGAGGCGGCGTCAGGTCCGCGTGGACGAGCAGGTTCTCGAGGAGGGGAAGCGCGAGGATGACGTCCCGCGCCCGGGCGACGGCGAGCTCTTGCGCCGCTTCCTGCACGAGGAGCATTCGCCGATCGTATCAGCGCTCCTCGCGAGGGGGTAGCGCGGGGCGCGTGCGGCGGAGCTTGATTTCGCCGCGGCTTTCCTCGAGAGTAAGCGCCGGACCGACAGCGGAGCATGGAGTGAACGCGGACATCCTCACCCTGGCGGAGCTCCGGCAGCTCCGGCGCGAGACTCCCGCGAAGCTCTTCGCCCACCTCCGCGAGGTCGAGAAGAACTTCGTCTTCGGCGTCGAGGACCACCGCGAGGAGGTCGACGAGTGGGGCGGCGAGTTCCGGATCCTCGTGAACCGGAACGTCGAGCTCCACCTCGTCCCGCGCTTCAACAAGCAGATGGAGATGACCGACGAGCTCCCGCAGTACGCGATCTTCCCGGACTCCGAGCTCGCGGGCACCGAGGCCGAGCGCGAGATCGTGATCGACGACGAGGGCGAGACCGTGCCCGCGGTGATCTTCTACGTCGAGCCGGGCTGCTACGACCGCCTGCGCGACGAGCTCTCCGAGGTCGTGCGCCGCTACGAGGACTTCGACGTCATTCCCGACACTTACTTCCTCGAGACGGAGCTCATCCGCCTCCTCGCCACGCGCGTCCTCGAGCACGAGGCGGTGAAGGCCGAGCGTGCCTACGACTTCCGCCGCGGGCTCGTCGGCGGCGAGCCTCCTCGCGACCTCGAGGAGGAGACGACCGACCTCGACCACGGTCCGCCTCCGCCGTAGCTCCCGGCGCGCAAGGTCCACGCGGCGCGTGGCGTTGACCGGGATGGCCCGAACCTCTACATTGTCTTGCTGCTCCGCACGGACGCGGAGCAAGAGAGCGCTATGCGGGTCACCTTCTGGGGCGTGCGCGGGTCATTCCCCGTCGCTCACCCCAAGGTCACGCGGATCGGGGGCAACACGTCCTGCGTCGCCCTCCGCGCCGAGGGTGCGCCTCTCCTCGTGATCGACGCCGGCACGGGCTTTCGCCACCTGGGCCGCCAGCTCCGCGAGAGCGAGTTCGCGAAGGGCAAGGGCGAGGGCGCGCTCCTCCTCTCGCACACTCACTGGGACCACATCCAGGGCTTCATGTACTTCGAGCCGTTCTTCAAGGAAGGGAACAAGTTCACCGTGGTCGCGCGAGGAGACCACGACAGGAAGCTCAAGCAGATCTTCCAGGCCCAGACCGAGTCGCCTTACTTCAGCTACGGGCTCGACTCGTTCAAGGCCGAGCTCACGTGGAAGCCGGTCATGGAAGACGAGCAGTTCTCGATCGGCCCGTGGCGGATCTCGACGGTGCGCCTGAACCACCCGGGCGTCGCGCTGGGATACCGGATCGAGCACGGCGGGCGCTCCTTCATCTACATGACCGACACCGCGCCCTACACCGAGCAATGGCTCGAGCACGGCTTCCACGTGAGAAAGCCCGAGAAGGACCCCGAGGCGCTCGACCGCCTGCGAGCTC
This sequence comes from bacterium, assembly GCA_016200955.1. Taxonomy (GTDB): domain Bacteria; phylum Planctomycetota; class J058; order J058; family JACQDU01; genus JACQDU01. Next base: position 5,415 of record JACQDU010000137.1, on the reverse strand, counting down.
ACGGGAAGAAGCTCGACGCCTTCACGAAGGGCGCCGACCTCCTCCTCTACGACACGTTCTTCACGCCCGAGCAGTACGGCCAGAACCCTCACTGGGGCCACTCGACGCCGGACGAGGGCCTGCGCGTCGCGCGCGAGGGAGGCGTCAAGAGCTTCTACTTCTTCCATCACCATCCCGAGGCCTGGGACGACGACCTCGAGGCGCGCGTCAAGAGCTACGCGAAGCGCTTCGGGTCGAGCGACCTCAGGATCGACGTCGCCCGCGAGGGCGAGACGATCGAGATGTGATGCGAGCGGAGCGAGCAGCGGGACGCGGAGCGCGAAGCGCGGAGCGGCCCATCGCGGCGGGGCTCCGCCGCCTTCGGCCGCAACGGGGGGGCGCGCGTAGCGCCCATCCGGTGCGCTGATGCGCGTCAAGTTCTGGGGAGTGCGGGGTGGACTCGCGGCGCCCGGAGCGGCTTGCGCCGACACCGGCGGCAACACGTCCTGCATCGAGGTGCGCACGGCCACGGGAGCGCTCCTCGTTCTCGACGCCGGGATCGGCCTCTACTGGCTCGGGCGCAGCCTCCTCGCGGGCGCGTACGGCCGCGGCCAGGGAGAGGCGACGATCTTCCTCGCGCGCACTCACTGGGATCACATCCAGGGGCTGCCCTTCTTCGTCCCCGCCTTCCTCCCCGGGAACAAGATCCACATCCACGGCTGCGGCCACGCGGGCAAGGACCTCCGGACGATCCTCGAGGGCCAGATGGCCGAGTCCTACTCTCCGATCGTCAGCTTGAAGAACATGCCGTCGATCGGGAACGTGAAGGACGTCGCTCTCGGCCAGACGCTCGAGACGGGCGGAGTCTCGGTCCGGGCCCACGTCGTGAACCGGGGGAAGGCCGACGCGCCCTCCGTCGCTTGGCGCATCGACGAGGACGGGCGGTCTCTCGTCTACGTCACGGACGTCGAGTACGATAAGGGAGTCCCCGACGCGGAGACGATCGCCTTCGCGCGCGAGGCGGACCTCCTCGTGCACGAGACCTTCTTCACCGACGACGAGCGTCGCAAGGGCGAGGGCGGGATCATCCTGAGCCTCCCCCCGCAGGCGCGCCGCAACCACGCGACCTTCGGCGAGGCGACGGAGCTCGGCCTGCGAGCGAACGCGCGCAAGCTCCTCTGCACGCATCACCATCCCGACCGCGACGACCAGACGATCGCTCGCGCGATCGAGGCCGAGCGCGACCGCGTCAAGGGCCGCAAGGGAACGCTCTCGGTCGACACCGCTCGCGAGGGCTTCGAGCTGCCGGTCTAGATCGAGGAGCTCGCGCATGGCTCGCAGGCGAGGCCCGGGTCGTACGTCCGTCCGTCGAGATCCGCCTCGACGGAGGCGCGACCGGCGCGCGGACCCTGCTCACAACTGGCGCCATCTACCGCCCGCCGACCTCGGAGGTCGGGTCATCCGCCTCAACTTCGTGGGCAAGATCCTCCCCCGCAGGCTGCGCGACGAGATACTCGCGTTCGGGCGGGAGGCCGTTCCTTGCCTCGTGGATCAGCTCCGGTGGGGCCGGGCCTGGGGGCGCATCCACGCCGCGTGGCTCCTCGGGGCGCTTCGCCCGCCGTCGGCGGTGCGACCCATGCTCGCCGTGCTCGCGGAGACGAGCTGGGGGGACTTTGTCCACGACGCGGTCCTGAGGTCGTTGCCCCGGATCGGCGAGCCCGTCCTCGAGCCGGCTCTCGCGGCCCTCGCGGACACCCACGACGAGGACGTGCTCATCGCGATCGGCTCCGTGCTCGCGTCGAGCGGCCTTCGGGACGAGCGGATCTTCGACGTCCTCGTCGAGAACCTGAGGCTGGACCCCTCGGTCGGCGCCATCAACTTCATGGAGTACGGTGACGAGAGGGCGCTCGAGCATCTCGCGCGCGCCTTCGACGGGCACGTGATCGTCGACGACGGAGAGTACCTGGCGAACGACGCTCTCGTCACGTTGCATGAAGCCATCGAGGAGCTCGGAGGTTCCTTGACCCCGGCCCAGAAGAAAAAGCTCGATGGGCTCGACCATGCGCGCTGGGAGCGCCAGGTCGCGGCGGCGCGGAAGGCTCGCGCCAGGGCCGAGCAAGGCCGCAAGCGCAAGGCCGACCGCAACGCCAACCGGGCCGGGAGCCGCGAGACGCGGAAGAAGCGCGACGGAGGCGGATCGCGCCGGGGCTCGTCCTGAAGATCGGATGCTCGACGGCTCTCGTTCGAGATCGGATCCTCGGATTCTTCGCCGCGACCTACCTCCGCTCCTCGCGCTCTCGGGCGTCGTGCGCGGTCTCGCCGGGCTGACGGGCCCGGGCCCGGGCGAGACGATCGCGCGCCCATGATGTAAGCTCGGGACGAGGAGCGGAGCAGCTCTCGTGAGACACCTCTCTTACCTCGTCGCGATCGCCGTCCTCGTCGCCGGCGCTTACTACGGGAAGCTCCTCTACGACCGCGACCTCGCGATCGCGAAGGCCAAGGAGTCTCCGGGCCTGCGAGCTTCGGCGAAGCGCTTCGAGGAGAAGGCGAGGCTCTTCCTGGTGCTCACCGCGGCGAGCCGGCCGCACAAGTTCGTGGGAGCGAGCGACCTCGTGGCCGTGACTCTCGCCGCGACCGGCGTGCGGCACATTGCCCGCATCGTCAAGGAGACGCCCGAGCTCGTGAAGATGAGCCTCCAGGACGGCCGCGAGCTCGAGGTGAGGCCCGACCAGATCAAGAAGCGCGAGAAGCTCCCCGCGAACGCGTGGAGCGACCAGCAGCGCGCGGCGATCGAGAAGAAGACGAGGGAGCTCACCGACCCTTCCGCGCTCGAGCTCTTCCACGTGGCCTTCGACGCCTTCGAGGTCGGCCTCCCGGAGGACGGGGCGAGGCTCCTCGAGAGGGCGCTCGCTCACCCGGCCGGTGGAGCGATCGTGGACGTCTACGGGACCGGCGACCTCGAGGTGCTCCACCGGGCGCAGGAGCGCCTGGCCGCCGCGGCCCGCGCGGGCGGCGTCGAGTCTCCCACGTTCGTCAGCCGTCCCGACCCGCGTCCGCGCGAGAACCCCGTCGGACCCGACACGTCGCGCCCGAGCACGACGACTCCCGAGCCCTCGACCAAGACTCCCGACGTGGAGCCGGACGAGCCGCCGCGCATGCTCACGGACCTCGAGAAGCTCCAGGCGGACAGGCACTGGCAGGATGCCCAGGCCGCTTACAAGAAGGGGGTCGACCTCTACCGCGTCGGCTTCAAGGGCATCACTTCCATCGAGAAGAAGAGCTTGAAGGATGCCGAAGCCGAGCTCACGAAAGCACGCGGGTTCCTCGACCAGTTGCCGCGAGACCTCGGGACGGCGAACTCGACGTGCGACGAGTTCAACGCCAAGGTCAACGAGATCCTCCGGGCCGTGAAGAAGCAACGAGCGGCAACGGGGTCCTAGTTAGTTCCTGGCCGGAAACGCCCACGTCGAGAACACGGAATATCAACACGGAACACGGAATTAGAAATCGGAAATGAGGCTCGGTCGTACCGAGCCAGCGCCATTCCTAATTCTCAGTTGTCATTCCGTGTTGTTATTCCGTGTTTCCTTGTCCATCTCGAGCTGGCCGCGCCGCCGACCCCAACCCGCGCGCGGCACGACGGCGCAGTCGGCCGATAGGCGTGGCATGGGATGATCCCAGAGCCGTGTCTGCCCTTGCGTGGGGCGGCTTTCGTCGCCCCCGCCCCCTATTGGCCGACTTTCCCGACCGCCTCGAGCACGTCGTCCTCGGGCGGCCGGTCGTTGAACGCCGGGCTCACGAACTTCCAACGGATCACGCCGTGAGAGTCGACGACGAAGACCGAGGGGAGCGCGATCTTCTTCTCCGCGTGCCAGACGCCCCACGCCCGGATCGTCTCTCCCGATGGGTCCGAGAGGATCGGGTAGTGGAGCCCGAGCTTCGCCGAGAGCTCCTGCGAGACATCGACGGGATCGACCGACACCGCCGCCACGCGAGCGCCCTTCCGCTCGAACTCCGGCCGTCTCTCCTCGAAGCGGGTCAACTGACCCCGGCACCAGAGTCACCAGTCGCCGCGGTAGAAGACGATCACGGCGGTCGCGTCCTTCGTCAGGTCCTCGAGCGCGATCTTCCGCGTGCCCGTCGCCGGGAGGTTGAACGAAGGCGCGGCCTGCCCCACGACCCCGCGGTCCGCCTGGGGCGGCGGGAGCGAGCACCCCGCGAGCACGGCGCCCGCCACGGCGACCCCCACGACTCCCACGACGACTCCAGCTCTCTTGTTCATTCTCCAGCGCTCATCTCCGCTCGACCTCAATGCCCAGTGACCAGTGACCAGTGCCCAGTGACAAGTGAACGCCGTTCGCCAAGAGCGCCTCACTCCCCCGCCGCGTACGCTTGCCACTCGGCCTCCGCCTCGGCGAGCTCGACCTCGATCTCGCGAAGCTGCGCCTGCGCCGCCTTGGCCTTGACCGGGTCCTTGTAGACCGACTCCTCGCCGAGGGAAGCGTGGAGCTTGTTGCGGGCCTCCTCGAGCTCCTCGATCCGGCTCTCGACCTGGGAGAGCGAGCGTTTCTTCTTCTTCGGAGGAGCAACGGGCGCCGCGGCCTTCGCGCGCGCTCGCTCCTTCTCCCGCTCCTGCTCCTTCCGGGCCTCCTGGATCGCGCGGGCTTGCCTGACCTCGCGCTGGCGTCTCTCCTTGTAATCGGTGTAAGCGCCGTTGAACTCCCGCGGGGGCGCGCCGCGCGCCTCGAAGGCGAGGACCCGCGTGGCGACCTCGTCCAGGAAGTAACGGTCGTGGGAGACGGTCACGACCGCTCCCTCGAACTCCGTGAGGGCGTCCTCGAGCGCCTCGCGGGCGCTCGCGTCGAGGTGGTTCGTCGGCTCGTCGAGGAGGAGGACGTTCGGCCGCGAGAGGATCACGCGGGCGAGCGAGACGCGCGCGCGCTCGCCGCCCGAGAGGCTCGAGACGAGCGTCTCCTGCTTCTCCCCCGAGAGGCCGAAGGCGCCGAGGAGGTCCCGGATCTCCTGGAGCTTCGCGGTCGGCTTCACGTCGTGCGTCGCGTCGATCGCGCTGCGAGAGCCCGGGAGGTCCTCGCCCTCCTGGCGGTAGTAACCGAGCTTGACGCTCGCTCCCAGGCGGACGCTCCCCTCGCGCGGCGCGAGCTCTCCCGCGAGGACTCGCAGCAAGGTCGTCTTCCCGCACCCGTTCGGGCCGAGCACTCCGAGCCTCTCCCCGCGCCTTAGCTCGAGCTCGGGGATCGAGATCAGGTCTTCTCCCCCGTAGCCAGCCCGGATCGCGCGAGCGACGAGGGCGATCTCGCCCGAGCGCGCGGCGTCGTCGAAGCGGAGGGCGGGTCCGGCTCCTTCCCCGGGAGGCGCCTGCGGAACGCCGCCCTCGCGGATCTTCGCGAGGCGCTTGCGCCGCGACTTCGCGAGCCG
>JACQDU010000766.1 GCA_016200955.1 bacterium | reverse complement strand
TCGCGCGAGCGCTTCTGTAGATGACAGGGCGTCATTCAGCATGGTTGCGACTCGCGACCATGACTCGGCGCGGTGTCGGAAACGCGAAGACGTGAAGACGCGAAGGGCTCGGCCGGCGACGCGAGCTTCTTCTTCGGGACGTTCCTTCCGCCTTCGCGCCTTCGTGTTCTCTCGCGGGGTCGGCACGGGAGAGCGTGCTGAATCGCGCCCTTCACTTGGAAACTGAAGATGAGGAGCTGGCGCTTCCCCTGGCATCGCCGCGCCGAAGGGAGACGAACGACCCCGGTCGATTCGTGCGGCCCGTGGCCGCGCGTGGTTCTCTGCGCCTCTCCGAGTCTCGCCCTCTTCTCGGCCGGGGCGCTCCTCGAAGCATCCCTCTCCGCCCGGGCCCCGGGCGAGAGTAGAATGCCGCCGCGAGGAGACCATGGCCGACGAGACGCCGCCTCCGCCCCAGCTCGACATCGACTTCCTCGACCCGATCGACGACGTCGAGATCGGGCGCGTCTTCCGCTTCCAGGTCCTCCAGAAGAACGCGAAGGGCGAGTCCTTCCCGGTCTCGATCGAGAACCTCGAGTTCAACTTCTCCCCGATCACGTGGGGGACGATCGTCCCGACGGAGGACAATGGCATAGGAGCGCTCCACGTCGTCCAGGTCGTCGAGTCGGAGGACGTCTTCCTCGAGCCCCACTACTCGGTTCACGCGAGGCATCGCGCGCCCGCGACGCGCACGCTCGCGCCGCGCCGGAAGGTGCGCATGGGAGTCGTCTCCTGCGAGATCGAGCTCGGGTTCGCGATCGGCCTCGAGGGGAAGTGGAAGGCCTTCCAGCCCCTCGCTCTCCCGCGGCCGGTCGACTTCTCCACGGCGAGGCTCTCGGACGGCACGCACAAGCTCCTCGTGCGCGAGGGGAAGGTCTTCCTGAGAGTCGAGCACCTGGATTCTCTCCCGGCCGAGGTCGCGCTCACGTTCCCGAGCGGCGAGAAGGCCGCCCTGAGGATCGAGGGCTTCCTCAAGGGGATCCCCGTGGACCAAGACGAGCGCGCGCGGATCACGCGGATCGGCGCTCCGCAGGCGGAGCCGGTGCCCGAGGACCCCGAGACGCAGGCGGTGCGCGGCGAGCTCCACGAGCTCCGCGGTTACATCGCGAGCTTCGGGGGCGCGGGGAAGCGCCGTCCGGACGACGCCAACACGATCGAGAACATCCGCCGCCGGATCGGCCTCCGCGTCTCGAAGACCAAGGAGCGCCTCATGGGCTACCGCGGGCCAGCCCAGGACGAGCTCCTCTCGTTGTTCAAGGCCGCGACGGACCTGATCCCGCTCTACCTGAGAGACGGTCCGCCCTTGACCGAGGCCGCCGCCGGAGGAGCGGACGGCTCGAGCACGTCGTCGCCCAAACCCTAGATGAGAGTCGAGCTCGAGAAGGACTTCTCGCTCGAGTGCGCGCACCGTCTGACGCGCGTGCCCCAGGACCACAAGTGCGCCCGCATGCACGGCCACTCCTTCAGGGTCACCGTGAGGATCGAGGGCGAGGTGGACGAGCGCTCGGGCTGGCTCGTGGACTACGCCGACCTCGCGCGCGCCTGGGGGCCGCTCCACGAGGCGCTCGACCACCGCTCGCTGAACGACTGCGGCCTCGAGAACCCGACGAGCGAGGCGCTCGCGCGCTGGATCTGGGAGCGCCTGCGGCCCGCGCTCCCGCTCCTCGCGGCGGTCGTGGTCGCCGAGACGTGCACCGCGCGCTGCGTCTACCGGGGGACATGATGCGAGCGGAGCGAGCAGAGGGACGCTACGCGCTACGCACGGAGCGGGTCATCGTCTCTCACGCTTCGCTCGCCGCGCGCCGGGGCGCCCGATCGACGCGCCGCGGATTACGGGGGGGCGCGCGCAGCGCCCATCAGGTGCATTGATGTCCGAGAGCTTCGCCGTGCGCGTCTACAAGGAGTACTTCAACTTCGCGAGCGCTCACTTCCTGATCTTCGCCGACGGGGCTCGCGAGGAGCTGCACGGGCACAACTACCAGGTCCGCGTCTCGGCCCGCGGCGCGCTCGACGCGGGCGACGTCGTCCTCGACTTCACGAAGCTCAAGCCGCTGGTCAAGAAGACGTGCGACGGGCTCGACCACCGCGTGATCTTCCCGACGGGGCACCCTCTCCTCCGCGTCGCTCGCACGGGCGAGTCGTGCGAGGCCGTCTTCTCGGGGAAAGAGCGCTTCGTGATCCCGGCGAGGGACGTGGTCCTCCTCCCGATCCACAACACCTCGACCGAGCGGCTCGCGGAGTGGATCGCGCACGAGGTCCTGGGGCGCATCCGCTCGGAGCTGCCCGCGGCTCGCCTCTCCTCGCTCGAGGTCGAGGTCGAGGAGTCGGGTGGTCAGTGCGGGGTGTTCGAGCTCACCATCTCCTGACCGCGCGGCTCGGCGTGCTCGGGACAATGCGTGGGCACGCGGCCCCCGCCCATCGTGCCGCGCGAGCTCACCATCTCCCGTGGCTGTGGGAGAGGCGAGACGTCCGGCTCGACGAAGCTCTCCTTGGCTCGCGGCGAATGGATGAGCTCCCGGGAGTAGTACTTCAAGAGGACCTTGCATTCGCGGTCGAGCAGGTCGGCGTGACGGGAAGCGAACGTCTCGAACGGGATCGCCGCGCCCTCGCTCCCGATCCTCTCGTGAATGATCCTCGTGAAAGCGACCGTCACCGTCTCGTGGTAGCCGGCGCTCTTCAGGACCTCCGTGTTGAGCTTCCGTATGCCTTCCCGGATCCGGAGAAGCGCTTCGTCGAAGGGAAGCCGGGTGAGGCGCAGCCACGCCATCCTGACGTGAGCCCGGTGCGTCCAGTCCGCCCTCGCGAGAGCGCACGTCTCGAAGGCTCTCAGGAACTCGTCGTCGGTCACGGAGGCTCCCCCTCTCTTGGACGAGAGCTCGACGGCATGGTTCAGCGGGGCTGTCAGTGGATCCTGGGGGAGGGCTTCCGCGAGCGCACGATGTCTCCCTCGATCGCCGCGATCTCCGCGGTCCGTGCGCGCGCCGCGTCCGCGCCCGCGCGCCGCGAGGCGTGGGAGAAGAACAGCTCGTGGTGCCGAGCCTCCGCGAGAGCGAGCTCCTCGTAGAACGCGCGCAGGGGCTCGTCCCGGAGCGAGCGCGCCAGCAGCCGGAAGCGCTCGCACGAGCGGGCCTCGACGAACCCGCAGATCAGGAGAGCGTCGAGCGAGACCTGGCCCACGAGCCCTCGCTGCGCGCGTCGGCGAAGCTCCTTCACGTAGTCGTCGGGGCCGACCGGAGGGAGCCTGAGCCCTCGGCTCACGAGGACCTGGTGGACTCGCTCGAAGTGCCGCATCTCCTCGCGGGCGAGAGCGCACAGGTCCAGGACGAGCTCGAGGTCGTCCGCGTATCTCCCCATGAGCGAGAGCGCCGTCGACGCCGCCTTGAGCTCGCAGTGAGCGTGGTCCCCGAGCACGCGAGGGACGTTCGCGAGCACGGCCTCGACCCACGCGTGCGGCGTCGGCTCCACGAGAGGGAGCCCTAAGAGCGTGTCATCGGTAGTCCCGTTCGAGCACGGCGGCGAAGCCATGGATGCTGCGTAGGCTTGGCCTGGGGTGATTCCAGGGCCGTGTTTGCGCTGCGTGGGGCGACTTTCGTCGCCCCCGCCCCCT
>JACQDU010000765.1 GCA_016200955.1 bacterium | reverse complement strand
GAGAACCGCGTGATCGCGAAGGTCTCCCGCGTCGAGGTCGCTCGTCGCTTCCTCTCGCCCGCACCCGAGCGCTTCCTCTCGCAGCTCGTGGCTTCGGGAGAGCTGACCGAGGAGCAAGCGCGCCTCGCCTCGAGGATCCCGCTCGCCGAGGACCTGACGGCCGAGGCGGACTCGGGCGGGCACACGGACAACCGGCCCGCGATCACCTTGATCCCGACGATGTGCGCGCTCCGGGACGAGATCCAGGCGGCTCAAGGGTACGCGACGCCGCCTCGCGTGGGCGCGGCCGGCGGGATCGCGACGCCGGCCTCGGCCGCGGCGGCCTTCGCCATGGGCGCGTCCTACGTGCTCACGGGCTCGATCAACCAGGCGTGCGTCGAGGCGGCGACCTCTCCCCTCGTGAAGGAGATGCTCGCCCAGTCCGGGCAAGCCGACGTGATCATGGCTCCCGCCGCGGACATGTTCGAGATGGGAGTCAAGGTCCAGGTCCTGAAGTTCGGGACCATGTTCGCGATCCGCGGGCGAAAGCTCTACGAGCTCTACTGCCGGCATCCGAGCCTGGACGCGATCCCCGCTCCCGTGCGAGCTCAGCTCGAGCGCGATTTCTTCCGGACCTCGCTCGACGAGGCATGGGAGGGGACGCGCGCTTACTTCCTCCGGCGCGACCCGAAGCAAGTCGAGCGCGCCGAGCAGGACGGGAAGCACAAGATGGCTCTCGTCTTCCGCGCCTACCTCGGCCTTGCCTCGCGGTGGGCGATCTCGGGAGAGAGCTCGCGCAAGGTCGACTTCCAGGTCTGGTGCGGCCCGGCCATGGGCGCCTTCAACGAGTGGGCGAAGGGCACGTTCCTCGAGAGAGCCGGCCAGCGGAAGGTCGCGACGATCGGGCTCAACATCCTCGTGGGCTGCGCCGTGCTCTCGCGCGTCTTCCAGCTCCGCTCGCAGCAAGTGGACGTGCCGGCGACCGCGCAGCGCTTCTCTCCGCTCGAGCAAGCCGAGCTCGAGGAGCTCCTCGCCTCATGAGCGAATCGCCCGTCGCGATCATCGGCATGGGCTGCCTCTTCCCGCGAGCGCAGGGGCTCCGCGAGTTCTGGCGCAACATCCGCACGGGAGTGGACGCGATCACCGAGGTCCCGGGGACTCACTGGCCCGTGGACGCTTACTTCGACGCGAACCCGTCCTCTCCCGACAAGACTTACTGCAAGAGAGGCGGCTTCCTCTCGCCTTATCCTTTCGATCCGATCGAGTTCGGGATCCCGCCGACCGCGCTCGAGGCGACGGACACGGCCCAGCTCCTGGGCCTCGTCGTCGCGCGCATGGCGCTCGAGGACGCGGGCTACGGTCCCTCGCGCACGTTCGACCGCGAGCGCGTGAGCGTGGTCCTCGGAGTCACGGGCACGCAGGAGCTCGTGATCCCCCTCGGAGCGCGGCTCGGCCACCCGATCTGGCGCAAGGCCCTCCTCGACTCGGGCGTCTCTCCCGAGAAGACGGACGAGGTCGTCGAGAAGATCTCGCAGGCCTACGTGCCGTGGCAGGAGAACTCGTTCCCCGGTCTCCTCGGAAACGTCGTCGCCGGCCGGATCGCGAACCGCCTCGACCTGGGCGGCACGAACTGCGTCGTGGACGCCGCGTGCGCGAGCTCTCTCTCGGCCGCTCACCTGGGAGCGCTCGAGCTCGAGTCGGGCCGCGCCGACATGGTGCTCACGGGCGGCGTCGACACGTTGAACGACATCTTCATGTTCATGTGCTTCTCGAAGACTCCCGCGCTCTCTCCCACGGGAGACGCGCGCCCCTTCGACGAGTCCGCCGACGGAACGATCCTGGGAGAAGGGATCGGCATGCTCGTGCTCAAGCGCCTGGATCGGGCGGAGCGCGACGGCGACCGGATCTACTGCGTCGTGCGAGGAATCGGGACCTCGTCCGACGGAAGGGCGAAGAGCATCTACGCGCCGCGCCAGGACGGCCAGCAGAAGGCTCTCAGGAACGCTTACGCGAGGAGCGGCGTCTCGCCCGCGACGGTCGAGCTCGTCGAGGCTCACGGGACCGGGACGAAGGTCGGCGACGTGACCGAGGTCGACGCGCTCAGGACCGTCTACCGCGAGGCGCGCGCCGAAGGAACGTGGTGCGCGCTCGGCTCCGTGAAGTCGCAGATCGGGCACACGAAGGCCGCGGCCGGCGCCGCGGGGCTGATCAAGGCCGCGCTCGCGCTCCACCACAAGGTGCTGCCGCCGACGCTCAAGGTCTCGAAGCCGAATCCGAAGCTCGGGCTCGACGATCACCCGTTCTACCTCTCGACCGAGGCGCGGCCGTGGGCGCCGCGCTCCGAGCACCCGCGGCGCTCGGGCGTGAGCTCGTTCGGCTTCGGCGGGAGCAACTTCCACGTCGTGCTCGAGGAGTATCCGGGGAAGAAGACCGAGCCTTCCTGGGATGGCTCGGTCGAGATCGTCGCTCTCTCCGCTCCCACGCGAGCGGAGCTCGAAGCGCTCCTCGCGGACTGGGAGAGCGCGGCGCGCGCCGGCCTCGCAGGCGCGGCTCTCGCGGGCAAGGCCGCGGCATCGCGGCGCGCGTTCTCGACCGCGCACGCCCGGCGCCTCGTCTTCGCGCTCGACGTCTTCTCGCTGGAAGAAAAGCCATCGGCGGGCGCCGAGAGCAAGGAGAGCGTCCAGCTCTCGAAGCTCCTCGCGGCGGCGAAGGCCGCTCTCGCGAAGGACCCCGAGGGTTCCTGGGAGCTCCGGGAGGGCGTCTACCACGGAGCCGGAGTCGCCTCGGGCAAGCTCGCGTTCGTCTTCCCCGGACAAGGCTCGCAGTACGTCGGCATGGGCCGCGAGCTCGCGTGCGTCTTCCCGGAAGCGCAGGAAGCCCTCGAGCAGGCCGACGCCGTCTTGCTGGAAGAAAACCCGACCGCCGTCCGGACGAGCGAGCGGATCTTTCCCCGCCCCGCGTTCGACGACGAATCGAGGAAGGCCCAGGAAGCGGCGCTGACGGCGACCGACGTGGCGCAGCCCGCTCTCGCGTGCACGAGCCTCGCGGCCCTCTCCGTGCTCGGCCGTTTCTCCGTGCGAGCGGAGGCGGCCTGCGGCCACAGCTTCGGCGAGCTCGTGGCGCTCCACGCCGCCGGCCGGATCGAGGCTCGCGCCCTCTTCGAGCTCGCGAGGCTTCGCGGTCGGCTCATGGCCGGAGGCAACGGCTCGGCTCCCGCGGCCGACCGCGGCACCATGCTCGCCGTATCCGCGCCGCTCGAG
>JACQDU010000778.1 GCA_016200955.1 bacterium | reverse complement strand
GGTAGATCTTGCGGTAGTGGCCGGCGGACGCCGCGCCGACCTGCGCCGGGCGCGTGCGCTCGGGCTCCTTGTCGGCGAGCTCGAGGAGGCCCGAGGCCTCGTCTTTCCTGAGCGCATACGTCTTGACGAGAGGGCGGTCGACCTTCCAGGCGCCGCGAGTGATCGTGATCTCCACGGTCACGTCGTCGCCGCGCGCCACGGCGGCTTCTCCCTTGATCTCGCCCGGGACGACCACGAGAAGCTCGACGGTCTTCGGGTACCTCACGTCTCTCCCGAGTACACAGCGCTCGAACCACGCCTGGGCGAACTGCTGCGTCGGCGGCTGGGACGCGAAGAGCGCCCCGCTCACCACGGCCAGGAGGGTGAGGAAGGACGGGAGGAGGAGCGGGCTCGCGTCGATCACGCGGTCGAAGTCGAGGTCTCGCGCTTTCTGCGCCGTCCGCGCGATCGTCGAGCGGATGAGCGCCGGCGAGGTGTGGCCGAGGCCACCGCGCTCGAGGTCGCGGGCGAGCTGGACCGAGCTCACGAGGCCGTCCTCGAGCTCGGGGAACTCTCGCTCGACCAGCACGGCGACGGCGTCGTCGTTGAGGTGCCGCCTGAGCGCGAGCACGCCGAAGACCGCTCCCGCGGCCACCGCGGAGCCGAAGAGGAACAGCGTGAGCGTCCGCATCACGGCGAGCTCGCCCAGCTCGGGCTCGAGGCCCTTGTCGAGCAAGAACGACAGGACGCACGCCGCTCCGAGGGCGAGCACCGTGCGCTCCCCCGCGAGCGCGAGGGCGACGCCGCGGAGTCGCCACCGCACGCGCGCCAGCTTGGATCCGACCTCACGCGGGAGGGCAGGCGTCTCGACCATGGGCATGGGTTCCTCGGGCGGCTCGAACCGGGCTCACCGTTCGAAGATCGGTAGGTAACGATAGGGGATCTGGAGGATCAGCGTCGCCATCGCCGTGGCGTAGCTCGGGCCGACGAGGTCTTGCCAGTGGTCTCCGTGCTCCGCCTGGCCCTCGACGAGCTCGTCGCGAACGCTCAGATACCACTCGGTCCAGAATGGCTCCCCGGCCTGGAAGAAAGCCTGGATCGCGTAGTAGTGGCCGTACCAGTAGTCGAACGTGTGATGCATGTCGTTCGCCGCCGGGCGATTCTGGCGGTGGAAGAGGTACTTGAGCCCACCCCGGATCTCCTCGCAGTCGTACTCGCCGGCCCCGTAGAGCGCCGTCACGCCCGCGGCCGTGAGCGCGAAGCTCGTGCGCGAAGGCCGGAAGGGCCGGTTCTCGTAGGCCTGGTACCAGAAGCCGCCCTTGTAGTGCGGGTAAGAGACCTTGTCTCCGATGTAGCTGTGCTTCACGTACTTGATCGCGTTCGAGATCGCGTCTTTCGGAACGTGGATCCCGACGTTGCGTGCCGCTCGGAGGGCTTGCACCTGGCAGACGGTGATCGAGATGTCGGAGTCCTTTGCGCCCGGGAGGTAGCGCCACCCTCCCTGATCGTTCTGCGCGGCGACGATGCAGCTCACGGCCGCCCGGAGGGCGTCGTGGATCTCGGACGACGGCGCCATGCCCGCGACCTCGGCCAGGAAGAGAGTCGCGAACGCGTGCTCGTACATGCGCGAGCTGTCGTTCGTGATGAATCCCTCGCGCGAGACGCTCTTCAGGATGAAGTCGAGGGCGCCCTGGACCTGCTTCCCGTACTGCCCTCGCGAGGGCGTGCTCCCTTGCGCGAGGAACGAGATCCCGGCGAGGGCGGTGACCCCGACGTGCTTCCCTGGATGGGCCAGATAAGTGTTGTTGACCTTGCGGCCGATCCCGTCGATCCAGGAGCCATCCGGTTCCTGGTGCCGCGCCAGGTAATCGAGGCCCCGCGTGATGGCAGCGCGAGTGGCCCCGTCGATCTCCGCTGCGCGCGGCTGGTCGGGAGCGCGGGGGGTGACCTCCTGGCCGTGAGCGGCGACACCGAGGACGACCGCCGTGGCCGCCGACACGAGGCACAGGAACCGCTTTCTTCGGCGCACTTCTCGTCTCCGTGGCTCGCCTCACGCGCTCGCCGTCGCGAATGGGTGAGGTGCTCCGTCAGAAATCCTTGCCCTTGGAGGTGCTCTTCTCCACGCGCTCGTTCGCGAACGAGCCGAGCTGGTTGTCCGAGGCGACGATGAGCGAGTCGCCCGCGAGGGCGAGGTTCCCCGTGAGCGACACGGGCCTGGACCCCTCGCGCGTGCCCTTCCCGAGGTCGAGGACCTCGACGGAGTCCGACGCCGGAATGATGATCTTGCCGCCGGCGATCAGGCCTCGCCCGGAGAGAAGCCGGCGCTCGAGCGTCACGACCGGCCAGCACTCCCTGCCCGTCTTCACGTCCAGGCACACGACGCGGCGGCCGCCGGCGAGGACGACGCGGCCGTCGCTCGCTCCCACGATGTACTTGAGCTCCGCGCCCTGGTCGAAGCCGGACGCACGCGGGCGGCGCCAGAGCTGCTTCCCCGTCGCGGCCTCGAACCCGTAGTAATGGTCCGAGTCCATGGGCGCCGTGATGAGGACCCCGCCCTCGAGGACGGGCGCGTTGTTCGCCCAGCCTATGTTGCGGAGGTCCGGGTAGTAGCCCTTCGCCGGGTGGACCTCGAGCTGGTCGTACTCGCTCACCCAGCGCAGCCTGCCGGTGTCGACGTCCATGGCCGCGACGCAGCCCATCTGGGTCGTGTCGAACACGAGACCGTCGCCCGCGCACACGGGCGCGCAGGGAGGCTCGCGGGCGTGCTCGCCGAACATCGTCTGCTCGACTTGCCCGCTCATGATCCAGGTCTGCCAGTTGAAGACACCCGTCTGGGAGTCGAAGGAGGCCGCATAGCAGTGGACGAAGCCCTCGATCGCGAAGGCCGAGACGAAGGAGGAGCCGTCCTCGCACACCGGCGCGACGGGGAAGGAGGCCCGAGCGAACTTCGTCCCCGCGAGCTGGAGCGAGTGCTGCCACTTCCACCGCCAGCGGTCCACGTCGAAGCCCGCGAGCTTCCTGATCGGAATGGTGACCTTGATGGGGATCGACCGGAACGCCTGCTCCTGGAGGATCTCGTCCACGTAAGGCGCGATGACGATGCCTCGATCGACGGCCGCGCCGTACTGGATCTTGTCGTTGTCGTCGCGGTAGGGCTTCCCGAGCGCGGCTATCCTCGGACGCTCGGTGCCGTCCGT
>JACQDU010000777.1 GCA_016200955.1 bacterium | reverse complement strand
GGCCGAACATGCTGCCGCTCGCCGAAGAAAAGGAGTGGATGACGGACCACCTGCTCAAGGTGCATCCGTACCCGTTCCTCGAGCTCATCGGGATCTCGCCGCACGTTCTCTCGATGTTCGTGGCGGCGGCCGCGATGCTCGTGATCTTCCCGAGGATCGCCAGGGACGACAGCCTCGTCCCGCGCGGCCTCCGGAACTTCTTCGAGGTGATCCTCGTCTTCGTGAAAGAAGAGGTCGCCCGGCCCTTCCTCGGGCACAACACCGAGCGGTTCATCCCCGTCCTGTGGACGTTCTTCTTCTACATCCTGTTCTGCAACCTCATCGGCCTGATCCCGGGCATGGCGACCGCGACGGGGAACTACTTCGTGACCGCGACGCTCGCCTTCACGGCCTTCATCTGGTGGCACGCGTGCGGGATCTGGGAACAGGGCCTCTTCCCTTACATCAAGAACATCGTGCCGCCGGGCCTGCCGCTGGCCCTGATCCCGTTCCTGTTCCTGATCGAGTGCATAGGCCACATCGTGAAGCCCTGCGCTCTCACGATCCGGCTCTTCGCGAACATGACCGGCGGCCACGCGGTCCTCTACGGGTTCCTCGGGCTCATCTTCATCTTCCAGAGCTACTTGGTCGCCCCCGTGTCGGTCGCGGCGGCGGTCGGCGTCTACTTACTCGAGATCTTCGTCGCCTTCGTCCAGGCGTACGTGTTCACGTTCCTCGTCACCGTGTTCCTCGGGTCGGCCGTTCACCCGGAGCACTGAGAGACTCAACAGGGAGATTGACATGCTTCTTTCGCTTCTTGCCGAGACGAGCTGGGGCTTGGGCATCGGCATCGGACTCGCCGGTCTCGGCGCCGGCATGGTCGCGATCGGCGCCGGGCTCGGCATCGGGAGGCTCGCCTCCTCGTCGGTCGAGTCGATGGCCCGTCAGCCCGAGGCTGCGGGCGACGTGCGTGGGGCCATGATCCTCACCGCGGCGCTCATCGAAGGCGTCGCGCTGTTCGCGGTCGTCGTCTGCCTCCTCGTGACCGTCTTCTGCAGCGGCAAGATGGACGCCCCGCGGAACGAGGCGAACGTCAATCCGCCGGCGAAAACGGGCGGCTAACCGGTGCTCGAGCTCGCCCTCATACTGGCCGAGCACGGCGAAGGTCACGAAGGCGACGCCCTCCTCGATCCGCACTCGTGGGGGCTCGTCTTCTGGACCGCCGTCACCTTCCTGGTCGTCCTCGCCGTCCTGAAGAAGGCCGCGTGGGGACCGATCCTCGAAGGCCTCGAGAAGCGCGAGCGCACGATCGCCGACGCGATCGCGGCCGCGCAGAAGGACCGCGCCGACGCGGCCCTCGTGCTCGAGGAGCACAAGAAGAAGCTCGAGGCCGTGCGCAACGAGGCCCAGGCCATCCTGAACGAGACCGCCTCCGACGCGAAGCACATGATGGACGAGGCCCACCAGAAGGCGCAGCAGGAGGCCGAGGCCACGCGCCAGCGCGCTCTCAAGGACATCCAGCTCGCGAAGCAGAAGGCCGTCTCCGAGCTCCGCGAGGAGTCCGTCGAGCTCGCGGTGACCCTCGCCGAGAAGGTCCTCGGCTCCGAGGTGGACCGCGCGAAGCAGCGGCGTCTCGTCGAGGACTTTCTCGAGAAGTACGAGAGGAACTAGGAAGTGGCGAAGGGCGACTCCGTAGCGCACGTTTACGCCGAGGCGCTCCTCGCGCTCGCCTTCGAGAAGGGCGTGCACGCGGAGGTCAAGCGCGACCTCGAGGAGATCGGCCGCATCCTCGAGGACGAGCCGGCCGCTCACGTCTTCCTGGTGACGCCCAAGATCGGGAAGGCGGCGAAGCGCGAGGTCATCGACCGGGTCTTCGGCGGGCGCGTGACGGAGATCGTCCAGAACTTCCTGAAGGTCATGGTCGACAAGGACCGCGCCGCCGAGCTTCCACGGGCGATCGCCGCTTTCGTCTCGGGCTATCACGAACGCCAGGGAGAGCTCGTCGTCTCGGTGAAGTCCTCGCACCCGCTCGACGACGACGAGCGCGAGAAGCTCCGCGACGTCTTGAAGAAACGTTTCCGCAAGGCCGGGATCAACGACGTGATCCTCGAGGAGCGCACGGAACCCGCTCTCCTCGGAGGGGTCGTCTTGAGAACCGGAGACACAGTCTACGACGGCTCGCTCAGGTCGCGCCTCGGCGCGATCCGCGAGCGGATGCTGGCCCGACGTCTCAGGGCAGAGGAAGTCTATGAAGATTAAGGCCGACGAGATCGCATCGGTCCTCAAGAAGGAGATCGGCGAGTACTCGCGCGACCTCGAGATGGAGGAAGTCGGCTCCATCCTGGAAGTCGGCGACGGCATCGCGCGCGTCTACGGCCTCAGGAACGTCATGTCGGGCGAGCTCCTCGAGTTCCCGAAGAAGATCATGGGCCTCGCGCTCAACCTCGAGGAGACCTCGGTCGGCGCCGTCCTCCTCGGCGACTACACCGAGCTCAAGGAGGGCAACACCGTCAAGCGCACGCGCACCGTCATGAGCTTGCCCGTGGGCGAGGCCATGATCGGCCGCGTCGTGAACCCGCTGGGCGAGCCGCTCGACGACAAGGGCCCGATCCAGACTCACGCTCGCCGCGCGCTCGAGATGATCGCTCCCGGGATCTCCGGCCGGCAGCCCGTGAACGAGCCGCTCCAGACGGGGATCAAGGCGATCGACTCCATGATCCCGATCGGCCGCGGCCAGCGCGAGCTCATCATCGGCGACCGCCAGACGGGAAAGACCGCGATCGCGATCGACACGATCATCAACCAGAAGGGCTCGGGCGTCATCTGCGTCTACGTCGCGATCGGCCAGAAGGCCTCGACGACGGCCGGCCTCGTCGAGCGCCTCCGGCAAGCGGGCGCCATGGACTACACGATCGTCGTCCAGGCCGGCGCCTCGGACCCGGCCCCCCTCCAGTACATCGCGCCCTACGCGGGCTGCACGCTCGCCGAGTACTTCATGTACGAGAAGGGCGGGGCGACCCTCGTCATCTACGACGACCTCTCGAAGCAAGCGTCTGCTTACCGGGAGCTCTCGCTGCT
>JACQDU010000776.1 GCA_016200955.1 bacterium | reverse complement strand
TCGAGCCGGACTCGACCCCGCTCCCGCGAGAGCCCGTGCTCACGACGTCCGACGAGAAGCTGCTCCCCGCGACCGACTCGCAGGCGGCGCTGCCGGGCGCCCAGGGCGCTCGCATCGAGGAGAGGAGCGCGCGTGCTCCCGTGATCGGCGCGCTCGGATCCCTCGCGGCGGGCTCGGGGCACGAGACCCTGCTGCGAGCCGCGGCGATCCTCCGCGCGCACGGGCTCGACTTCTCTCTCCTGATCGTCGGCGAGGGTCCCGGCAAGGCGGCGCTCTTCGCGCGAGCGAGCGAGCTGGCTCTCCTCGAGCGGACGATCCTCGCGGGCGACCTCCCGGGACGAGGCGAGCTCTTCTCGGCGATCTCGATCTTCGTCGCGCCTGGCGCCCGGGAGTCGTTCGGCCACGACCTCCTCGAGGCCATGGCGCGCGCTCTCCCGATCGTCGCCGTGGGAGCCGGAGCGACGTTCGAGCAGGTCGAGGACGGCCTCTCGGGCCTCCTCGTGCCCGACGAGGACGCGAGCGCCCTCGCCTCGGCCCTCGCCCGCCTCCTCGCGAACCCGGCCGAGGCGCGCGCTCTCGGAGAGCGGGCGAGGGCCGCGGTCGGCGCGCGCTTTCCCGTGAAGCGTCTCGTGGACGAGACGCTCGAGGCCTACGAGCGCGCCGGGGCGTTGCGGCGCTGAGCGCTCGGCGTGCGCTCCCTCCACTCCTTCGAGTAACGTGCCTCACGGGAAGCGCCATGCCGACCGTCTACTGCTCGTCTTGCGGAGCGCCCTACTCCGCGAGCCGCGGCAAGTGCCCGAACTGCGACACCGTGGAGCCCGAGGTCGGAAGCGAGCTCACGAACACTCTCGCGCCGCCGGCCGACACCGGCGAGCCGGACGATGCCGCGCTCGTGAAGCGGTTCGGTCGCGAGGAGGGAGCTGCGATGGAACGCGATTGCCCGCAGTGCGCGGAGCGGATCAAGGTCAAGGCGAAGAAGTGCCGCTTCTGCGGCTACGATCTCGCCCTCGAGGACGGCGACGAGGACGACGATCGCTCGCGCGGCCGCGGGCTCAAGCGCGGGAGCAGCGGGCGCCACGCCGCTCGCCGGAGGAGCGACCCGAACGCGTGTCCCTGCGGCGGCGTCCGCGTCGAGCGCGTGCCGGTCTGGGCGATCGTCTGCTTGATCCTGTTCTTCCCGCTCGGGCTCGTGTTCCTGCTCGTGAAGGAGCGGAGGTGCGTGCGCTGCGGGAACTGACCGGACGAGCCCTCAGCGATCGTCTTGCCGCACCCGGAACGCGAGCTGCTCGAGCTGGAGCGCGAGGTCGACGGCGTGGACGCGCACGCTCTCGGGGACGTCGAGCCTCGTCGGAGCGAAGTTCAGGATCCCGCGCACGCCCGCCTGGGCGAGGCTCGAGGCGACCTCCTGCGCGGCCTCGGCGGGGACGGCGAGGATCGCGAGCTTGATCCCCTCGTCCCGCACGACGCGCGAGAGCTCGCCGATCGGGTGGACCCTGACTCCCGCGACCGTCTTCCCGTCGAGACGCGGGTCGGCGTCGAAGACGGACGCGATCTCGAAGCCTTGCCTGCGGAAGCCGCGGTAGCGGAGGAGCGCGGTCCCGAGATTGCCGGCGCCCACGAGCGCGACGCGCCACGTCCGGTCGGTCCCGAGGATCCGTCGCACCTCTTGCGCGAGGTTCGGGACCTTGTAGCCGACTCCGGGGAAGCCGAACTGCCCGAAGTAAGCGAGGTCCTTCCTCACCTGCGCCGCCGTGAGGCCGAGAGCGCGCGCGAGCTGGCTCGACGAGACGGTGCCTCTCTGCTTCGCCTCGAGCGCCTCGAGGTGGCGTAAGTAGAGCGAGAGTCGCTGCGACACGGCTTTCGGGAGGCGCTGTCCCGAATCGGGCATGGCGCGAGAGGTTACCAGACGGGACGGACGGGCTCAGCCGCCGCCGGCCCTCGGGCTGTCGTCCTTCTCCGGGTCGAAGCCCTTGAGGAGAGGCCCGGGGTCCTCGTAGTCGTTCCTCATCTCGAGCCGGCCCGGGGAGCTGGCGCGCACGAGGTGTGTCTGCGCGCTGTCGCACACGCGCGCGAGCGCCTCGCGCCAAGGGACGTTCGAGAGCGCGAGCGTGATCCTGTGCGGATGCGCCCGGTACTCGACGACGACCCCGGCTTGCTTCGCGAAGACCGGGAGCACGGAGGTCTCGAGGTCGGCTTGCTTCCAGTCGCTCGTGATCTTCCCCGGCTCGCGCGCGCCGTCCTTCGGAGCCTGCGTCGGCTCGTCGTCGGCGTCGGGGTTCCACCAGGGGAGCCCGAACGGGAAGAACGGCGCTCCGAGGATGATGCCGCCCGAGACTCCCAGAAAGATCGACGGAGCGAGCGCCGCCGCCTGGTGTTCTTCTCCGACTCCTTCGGACCAAAAGGTCGCCGTCGCGATCGCCGAGAAGATGTCGAGCGGGAGCCCCGCGATGAAGAACAGGCCGAAGCCGAGGCAGTAGGGAAAGATCGAGACCGGGTTCGTCGTGAACGTCCGCCCGCCGAAGTCGAAGTAGGAGTTCGCCGCGTGCCCCGTCGCGCGACACCCTCCGATCGCGCACGCGAGCGCCGTCGCGACCGCCACGTGCGCCCGGGCGCGTCGTCTCGCGGGCGTCATCTCGCGTCCGTGCATGGCCCATGAGAATAGCGCGGACGCCCGAGCGGGGAAGGAGGCGTCCGGTTTTCCCGTGGTAGACTCCGCGCATGGTCGATCCGAGCAAGCTCGTGGGAGAGCACGGCGCCGCGCGCGCGGACATCATCTCCGGGCCCTTCACGCAGGAGCGCGGCGGCCTCGCCCTCACGCTCTGGGTGACGGAGGCGTGCATCGACTGCGACATCTCCCGCGAGAACTGCCCGGCGGTCTACCGCCATGCCGAGCGGGGCCGCACCGAGATCAAGCCCGAGGCCGACTTCTTCGCCGAGCTCGAGAACCTGAAGAACGCGGTCGATCACTGCCCGACGACCGCTCTCGGGCTCGTCCTGGAAAAGAAGCCCTGACCACCGCCTTCCTCCTGCCGGGCCGGGTCCGCGAGACGCTCAGGCGGCATCCCTGGGTCTACCGCGAGTCGGTCTCGCGCATCGAGGGAGACTTCGACGACGGCGACGTCGTGAGAGTCGCCGGGCCCGACGGGAAGTTCGTGGCCCACGCCTTCGCCAACGAGCGCTCGCGCCTCTTCTTGCGCCTCGTCTCGTTCCGCGAGGACGAGCGCGTGGACCCCGCGCTCCTCAAGGCGCGCGTGCGGGCGGCGGCCGCGCTCCGCGACGAGACGCTCGCGCTGCCCTCGCGGACCGACGCCTACCGGGTCGTTCACTCCGAGGCGGACGGCTTGCCCGGGCTCATCGTGGACCGAGCGGCCGACGTGCTCGTCCTCTCGTGCACTTCTCTCGGCACGCAGCGATTCCTGGAAGACATCCTGAGCGAGCTCGAAGCGATCTACCGGCCGCGGGCGATCCTCGAGCTGGGGAAAGCGCTCGGCCTGCGCGCGAAAGAGGGCCTCCCCGAGGGGCGAGGCTGGGTCCGTGGGAGCCCGCCCGAGGGAGAGGTCCGGGTCCGGCTCGACGGCGCGCTCGCGCTCGCGCCGCTCGAGGTCGGGCAGAAGACCGGCCTCTTCCTCGACCAGAGAGACAACGTGAGGAGGACCGCCGAGCTCGCTTCGGGGCGCTCGGTGCTCGACGCGTGCTGCTACGGCGGCGCCTTCGCGATCGCCGCGCTTCGAGCGGGCGCCGCGCGAGCCGAGCTCTTCGACTCGAGCGAGCGGGCGTGCGAGCTCGCGCGGAAGAACCTCGAGCTCAACGCTCTCTCGGAGAAGGCCGAGGTCAGGCGAGCCGACCTCTACCCCGAGCTTCGCCGCCTCCGCGAGGCGGGGAAGCGGTTCTCGCTCGTCGTCCTCGACCCGCCCAAGTTCGCCTCCTCGAAGCGCGACCTCCCCCGCGCGCGGAAGGGCTACACCGACGCGAACGCCGCCGCGCTCCGCCTCCTCGAGCCGGGCGGTCTCCTCGTCACGTGCTCGTGCTCGCATCACGTCAGCGAGCCTCTGTTCGAGGAAATCGTGCGAGAGGCCGCGGCCCTCGCCGCGGTCGACCTCCAGGTCCTCGAGCGCCGCGGAGCCGGGCCGGATCACCCGACCGACGTCTTCTGCCCCGAGGGCCGCTACCTCCAGTGCTTCATCGCCCGCGTGCGCCCGTGAGGACGGCTCGCTTTCTCGGCGCGGCCCTCGTGCTCGCTCTCGCGGGTTGCCCGGGCCGATCCGGCTCGAGCAGGGAAGGAGAGACGACGCTCCGAGTCCTCGCGGCGGCGAGCCTCGCGGGGCCGCTCCGCGAGATCGCGACCGCGTTCGAGGAGAAGAACCCGGGCGTCCGCGTCCAGGTGAGCGCCGGATCCTCCTCGCAGCTCGAGCGCCAGCTCGAGAGCGGCGCCGCCTGCGACGTCTTCGTCGCCGCCGCTCCGGGCCCGGTCGACCGGCTCGTCGCGAAGGGCCTCCTCGATGGAGAAACGAGAGCGAGCGTCGCCTCGAACGCTCTCGTGGCGATCGTCCCGAGAGGTGATGCCCTGCCCCGTGACCTCGCCGCGCTTGCATCGCACAAGCGCGTGGCCGTGGGATCCCGCGGCGTCCCGGTCGGCGACTACGCGCGCGAGGCGATCGAGCGCTCGGGCCTCTCGGAGAGGCTCTCTCCTCTCCTCGCGTCTTATCCCGACGAGCCCTCGGTCGTGACGGCCGTCGCGGAAGGCGGAGCGCCCGCGGGGATCGTCTACGCATCGAGCACCGTCGCTCACCCGCGCCGCTCGGCGATCGAGCGCGCCTTCGAGATCGACCCCGCGCTCACGTCGCGGATCGTCTACCCCGCCGCCGTCGCGCGCTCCTCACCGCACCCGGGTCTCTCCCGGGCTCTCGTCGAGTTTCTTCGAGGAGAAGAAGCGAGAGCCGTGCTCCGTCGCGCGGGCTTCGCCGTCTCACGGTGAGAACGGGAGGCTCAGCCCTGGAACTTCGTCATGCGCCCCTGCGCGACGAGGACGCCGTCCTTCTCTCGCTTGATATCCACGGTCACGAAGGCGAGCGTCCTCCCGATCTTGAGCACGCGCGCCTCCGCGACGACGAACGAGCCGCCGGGAGCGGGAGAGAAGTAGGAGACGTTCAGGTCCGTCGTCACGCCGGGCCGGTTCTCGCGATCGGCGGTCACGATCGCGCACGTCCCCGCGTCGTCCACGAGCGTCGCGATCGCTCCCCCGTGGAGCGTGCCGCCTATGTTCTGGACGGCCTCCACGACCTCGAGCCGCACGACGGCTCGCCCGTCCTTCGCCTCGACGAGCTTGGCCGGGATCGCTTTCCCGAAGCCGACCGTCCCGAAGAGCTGGCCCAGCCGCGCCGGCACGCCTTCTCCCACGATTCACCTCGATGCAAGAGGAGGGCGGGCGAGACGCCCGCCTCCGCTGGGCCCCCGTCAGAGATAGTGCTGGAGCGTGAGACACTTGATCCCGCCGCCGAACTTCAGGAACTCGGAGACGTCGACCTCGACCACGGCGAGCGACCGCCGCTCGAGCTCCTTCCGGAGCTCGGGCGCCCCGCGAGGCATGAAGACGACGCCGCCCCACACGATCGAGTTGCACGCGAAGGCGCGCGCTTCCTTCTCGGAGACCTGGATCTTCTCGCACTCGAAGGACTCGATCGTCGCGTTGTCGATCGGCCCGAAGCCGCCCGGGTAGTAAACGATCAGCTCCTCGTGGATCGGGAAGAGCGAGGTGTCGAGGTGGTAGAAGCTCGCGTCCTCCATCTCGAAGTCGATCACGTCCTTCTTGAAGGTCTGCCGCAGGAAATGGCGCACGACCTCGTCCGAACGCTTCCCGAATCCGAAGAGGATCTTGTCGTTCCAGAGCATCGTCTCGCCCGCGCCCTCGAAGAAGACGCCCTCCTTGACCTCGAAGCCGCGGAAGTTGCGCGCGAGGAGGAACTCCTTCACCGCGGCGCGCTCGGGCTCGCGCTCCTTGTGGCGGAAATGGCCGAAGAGGGCCTTCCCCTCGCAGAGGAAGACGGAGTCGCCGAAGAAGCAGAGCTCCGTGAGGCCCGGGACGGGAGGCGCGAGCTCGATGCGACCGGGCGCGTCCACCTTCCTGTAAGCCGCGACGAGCGCCTCCCACTGCTCGCTCGCCCGCTCGCGCGAGAAGGGCGTGGTCTTCTTCATCCACGGGTTGATCTCGTACTTGAGCTCGAGGTAAGTCGGCGGGCAGAGGAGGATGTCCTTCCGCGCGACGCGCCGCGAGGGCGCGGCCAAAGGCGGCGGCTCCTGGCCGCGCGGAGACTCGTCTCGCGGTGAGATCACGTTTACGATCCGCCGCCCTTGGGCTTCAGGTGCCGCGGGTCCACGGGGATCTTGCCCCCGAGGTCGGCCCGGCTCGTCTCCGGGTCGGGCATGGGCATGTCGCGCGCGGGAGTCTTCGAGAGCCGGCGCAGCTTCTCGCGCTCGCGCTGGAGGAATGCCTCCCACTCCTCGACGCTCATGGGCTGGGGGCCGCGGGCGTCGGCGAGGGCCTGCTCGAGCCCGGGGAGCTTCTCGAGGAAGTCGGCGAAGCTCGACGCCGCCTCGTAGTGCTTCCCGCCGTCGGCGTCGAGGAGGACGACGGGGCTGTCGCCGCTCTTCTCCTTCTTCGAGGTGTCGAAGCAGTAGATCTCGCCCTGGATCGTCGCGGCGAAGCCGATGAGGTGCTTGGGCAGGTCGTCCGAGCGCCCGCGCTCGTTCAGCTCGACGAGGTCGAAGTCGTCTCCCGTGCCGACGCCGTAGATGCACGTGTCGTGTGCCGTCCCGCCGTTCCAGCGGAGGAGAAAGCGACGGAAGAGGGGAGGAAAGGCCGCTCCGAGCTCGCTCTCGGCGGCGTCGATCTCTTCCTTCCTCGCGGGAGTCTCGAGGTTCGAGAGCTCCGGGTCCTTCTCCTTGAGCACCGACACGAACGACGCGAACGGGTCGGCGTCGTGCCCGGACCCGAGCGCCGGGCTGAAGTCGGGCGTCGGCGCGTTCGCCGACTTCCGCTTCTTCTTCCCCTTCTCGCCGCTCATGCGAGGGCTTCCCGGAGAAAAATCACGGCTTCAGCGTAACACGCGACGGCTCTCGCGACCCGCGGGCGGAGCATGGTTGCATTCTGGCACGGGCCGCGTGCCCGAGCCAAGGGCGTTCGCCGCTTCGAGAACCTGGAGACTCGCCGGCTAGGCGGCGGGGGCGACGGCAGTCGCCCCACGCAGCTAGCGGGTTCCTGGCCGGAAACGACACGTCGAGAACACGGAATATCAACACGGAATACGGAATTA
>JACQDU010000775.1 GCA_016200955.1 bacterium | reverse complement strand
GCGAGGCGAGCGCGGCGGCGTCCGTCGCCTCGAGCACGCCGAGGAGGCGTGCGACCAGGAGCGGGGCTCGCTCAGCGCAGGTGGTCATGACGCATCTCCCTTCGACGGACGTGTCCGCGCGAGGCACGCGGCGAGCTCGCGCGCGGCGGCATGGAGCCGGTTGCGGATGGTGCGGTCCGTGCAGGCCCACGACGAGGCGAGCTCGTCGAGGCTCATGCCCAACCCGTGCTTCTGGAAGAGGAGCGCTCGCGGCTCGTCGGGCAGCGCGTCGAACGCTTCGCGGGCGAGGGCGAGCTGCTCCTCGTGCGAGACCCGGGAGACGACCTCGTCGTCCTGAGCTCGGGGGAGCCCGGCGGCGGCGCCGGCCGCGCTCTCCTTGTGCTTCCTCCGCACGCGGAGCGCGTCGATGGCCGCGTGGCGCACGATCTGGTGGAGCCAGGGGCGGAACGGCCGTTGCGGGTCGAAGCGGTCCAGCGCGCGGTAGACGCGGAGGAACGCATCCTGCGACACGTCCTCCGCCATCCCGCGGTCGCGGAGAAAGCGGACGAGGAACGCGAAGACCGCGTCCTTGTGACGCTCGTAGAGCACGCGGAATGCCTGGGTCCGTTCTCCTCCGAGTGCGCGCCGGACGAGCGTCGCGTCGTCCTCGGCGGAAGCACGGCTCACGCTCGTCGTCTCGGGCATGCCTGGCGCTCCACGCCCGGAGATACGGCGCCCGGACGCGGAGCGGAAGGCCGACTTTCCGCGAGGACCCAGGGCGGCCGCGTGTTCGTGCAACTTGCTGCGAGACCTGTTCTTGTCGAGCGCAGGGGCGCGGCACGCGTGGCACGAACGGCGGACGGCCTCATGCCAGCCCGTCGAGGAGCCCCCGCACGACGAGGAGGACCTCCTCGTCCCGGGGCGGCCTCCTCGCCTTGATGACGCGCTCGATCGTGTGAGCCCGCGTCGCGGCCTGGAAGAGGAGAGCGCGCGTCCCGGCGTCGAGGCTGCTCCCCGGAAGCTGCTCGAAGATCGAGCGCACGTTCGCGAGCTGGCGCTTCATGGCGCGGACGATCGCGGGCCCGAAGCGGCCGCCGACCTGGGCGGCGATGCCCGGGACCTCGGTCGCCCAGAGCCGGAAGAAGTCGCGTCGCCGCGCGAGGTATCTCACGCGAGCCAGGACGAGAGCCTCGAGCTTCTCGCGCGGACCCGCGGCGTCGCGCGTCGCGAGCGCGACCTCGGCCGCGAGCGCGTCCATGTGGCGGAGGAGGAGGCGCTCGAGGATCGCTTCCTTCGAGGGAAACAGGCTGTAGACCGTGCCGATCGATAGGCCCGCCTCGGCGGCGAGGCTCGCCATGGTCGCGGCCTCGAAGCCCCTCGAGGCGAAGGCGCGCTCGGCGGCGTCGAGGACCTCGCCCTCGTGCCAGCGGCGCTTCCGCTCGCGGAGGCCCGGGCGGGAATCGGTCCGTCCTCTCGTGCGTTGCACCCGGCCTCCCGTCACGGCGTGAAAGTGCCGCCCTTGTTGACCTCTCCCGGACTCGCGATGTAGATTCTAGAACGTCGTTCTAGAAATTGAAACGACGTTTCAGGAAGGGGAGCCATGCCCAGGCGCCGCCCCGGCCTCGCTCGAGCGTCCGTGGTCCTGCTCGCCGCGCTCGCGCTCGCGGGCTGCCCGTCGGGAGGTCCGCCCCCCGCCGGGAGCGGCGAGGGGCGAGGTCCCCTCATCGTCTCGTGCGACCAGGCGCGGCGAGACAGCGTCCAGCGCTCCGTCGCGCTCCTGGGCACGCTCTACGGGGACGAGGAGGCGACCCTCTCGAACAAGGTCACGGGCCGCGTGCACCGGATAGCCGCCGACATGGGAGACGTCGTCGCGAGCGGCGCGGTCGTCGCGACGCTCGAGCTCGAGGATTTCAAGCTGGCGGAGTCCGTGACGCAGCGAGCGCTCGAGTCGACCCTCGCGAAGCTCGGGGTCGACCGCGTGCCCGACGAGACCTTCGACGTGAACGCGCACGCGTCCGTCGTGCGCGCGGCGGCCGAGCTCCAGAACGCGCGCAACAAGTGGAACCTCGTCAAGGACCAGCCCCGCGGCGTCGTCTCCGAGCAGCAAGCAAGGGACTACGAGACCTCGGTTCACGTCTGGGAGGCGAACGTCGACACGGAGCGCCTCGTCGCGCACGCCCTCGTCGCCGAGGCGCACGAGCGCGCGGCGCAGCTCGCCGTCGCGCGGCAGCGCCTCTCCGACGCGAGCATCAAGGCCCCGCTCGGAGCGCGCCGCTGGTCCGTCACGTCGCGCTTCGTCTCCGAGGGCGAGTACCTGAAGGAGGGCACGCCCCTCTTCCGGGTCGTGGCCTCGGACCCTCTCCGGCTCAAGGCCGCGGTGCCCGAGCGCTACACGCCGGAGCTGCGCGTCGGCCAGAATGCCCTCCTCTCGGTCGAGGCCTTCGGCTCGCGCGTCTTCCCGGGCGTCGTCTCGCGCGTGAATCCGTCGGTCGACCCGGCGAACCGGACGTTCGGCGTCGAGGTCGTCATCCCGAACCCCGCGGGAGAGCTGCGCCCCGGTTCGTTCGCGCGCGGCGTCGTCCTCACGCGGACGGAGGAGGTCACGCTCGTCCCGATCGAGGCCGTCGTGAGCTTCGCCGGCGTCACGAAGGTCTTCGTCGTGGAAGGAGACGTGGCCCGGGAGAGGATCGTCCGCTCGGGAGCTCGCCACGATCAGCTCCTCGAGGTCGCCGGGGTCGACTCCGGGGCGCGCGTCATCGTGCGGGGCCAGACCGTCGTCACCGAGGGCGCTCCCGTGAGCGTGAGCGCCGCGGCTCCCGCGCCGCCTCGTAGAGGAGACGCATCCGAAGCGAAGCCTCCCGCGGGGCAGGAGAAGGCGTCCCGATGAGTCTTCCGGCTCTGTGCGTCCGCCGGCCGGTCTTCACGGCGATGCTCGCCGTCTGCCCGATCGTCCTCGGGATCGCGAGCTACGCGAGGATCGGGATCGACCTCTTCCCCAACGTCGACCTCCCGATCGTCACGGTCACGACGACGCTCCCGGGAGCGAGCGTCGAGGAGATGGAGACCGGCGTCACGAAGCCGATCGAGGAGGCCGTGAACACGGTCTCCGGGATCGACGAGCTCAAGTCGACGACCAAGGAGGGGCTCTCGGTCGTCAACGTGACGTTCATCCTCGAGAAGAACCGCGACGTCGCCGCGCAGGAGGTGCGCGACAAGGTCTCGACGATCCTCGCGACGCTCCCGGCGGGGACGCAGAACCCGGTGATCGACAAGTTCGACCTCGACGCGAGCCCGGTCCTCACCGTCGCGATCTCGGGCAAGCGCTCGCTGCGCGAGGTCTCGGAGATCGCCGACAAGCAGATCCGCGAGGGCCTCGAGAGCCTCGACGGCGTCGGCCAGGTCACGATCGCGGGAGCGCGCCTCCGCGCGATCAACGCCTACGTCGAGGCGCCCAAGCTCGAGGCGTACGGCCTCTCGATCGAGCAGGTGCGCGCGGCCCTCGTCTCGCAGAACCTCGAGCTCCCCGGAGGCCGCGTGGACCAGGCGGGGCGCGAGCTCGTCCTGCGCACGATGGGCCGCGTCAAGGAGAGCGCGGACTTCGAGGACGTGATCGTCGCGAACGCGCACGGCCAGCCGATCCGCATGCACCACCTCGGGCGCGTCGAGGACGGCGAGTCGGAGGCGCGCAGCCTCGCTCGCCTGAACGGAGCGAACGCGGTCACGCTCATCGTCCAGAAGCAGTCCGGCACGAACACGCTCGAGGTGATCAACCGCGTCAAGGCCAAGCTCGCCTCGATCCAGAAGCTGCTACCCGCGGACATCCGCCTCAAGGTGACGCGCGACCAGGCGATCTTCATCGAGGGCTCCTACCACGAGGTCAAGAAGCACCTGATCCTCGGAGCGATCTTCGTCGCCCTCACGATCTACCTGTTCCTGCGCGACTGGCGGACGATGGTCCTCGCCGGGCTCTCGATCCCGATCTCGATCGTGAGCAACTTCACGTTCATGAACATCATGGGCTTCACGCTCAACAGCATGACGATGCTCGGCCTCGTCCTCGCGGTCGGGATCGTGATCGACGACGCGATCGTCGTCCACGAGAACATCTTCCGCTGGATGGAGGAGAAGGGGTACGGGGCCTACGAGGCCGCGCAGGCGGCGACGGCCGAGATCGCGCTCGCCGTGCTCGCGACGACGTCGTCGCTCATCGTGATCTTCCTGCCGATCGCCTTCATGTCGGGACGAGTCGGGCGCTTCTTCCAGAGCTTCGGCATCACGATCGCGTTCGCGATCGCGATCTCGCTCGGGATCAGCATGACGCTGACGCCCATGCTCTGCTCGCGCTTCCTCAGGGTGCTGGCGCACAAGGGAGCCAAGGAGAACAGCGGGTACGCGTGGCTCTGCGAGAAGCCCTACATGCTGTGCCTGCGCTTCGCCATGCGCCACCGCTGGGTCGTCGTCCTCGCGTCGATCGCCGTCCTCGTCTCGGTGGTCCCGCTCTTCATGAAGGTCGGGAAGGACTTCTTCCCGAAAGACGACCAGAGCGAGTTCGAGGTCGCCGTCACGACGCCCGAAGGCTGGACGCTCGACCGCGTGGACCGCGAGCTGGCCCTCGTCGAGGCGCGCATCCGCGAGCTGCCGGGAGTCGAGGACACGCTGACGACGATCGGCGACACCTCGGGCCGCGTCGGGAAAGGCGAGGGCGACGTCACGAAGGCCTCGATCTACGTGAGCATCGCGGCGCTCGACCGGCGGCTGCACAGCTCCGTCGACCGGCTCGTCCTCCTCGGGCCGAAGCGCTTCTCGAGCTACCTCGGCGTCCCGCCCGTGGACCCGGAGCTCGAGGGGCTGAGCCAGTTCGCGCTCATGCGCCGCGCGCGCGAGGTCATGAAGTCCTTCCCCGACCTGCGAGCGTCGATCCAGCTCCCGACGAAGGTCGCCTCGGGCGCCGCGAACGCGGACATCGAGTTCAACGTCCTCGGCCCGAGCCTCGACCGCCTCGGCGAGTACGGCGACGAGATCATCCGCCGCATGCGCAAGGTCAAGGGCATCGTCGACGTCGACAACACGCTCGCTCTCAGGAAGCCCGAGCTCCGCGTCGAGGTCGACCGCGAGAAGGCCATGGACCTCGGGATCCCGATCCAGGCGATCGCCTCGACGCTCCAGGTGCTCGTCGGAGGGAAGATCGTCACGACCTACAAGGACGACGCCGCGGGGGAGCAGTACGACGTGTGGCTGCGAGCCGACAAGGCCGATCGCGACGACCCGGAGACCGTCGAGCGGCTCACCGTGCCCTCGCCCGTGGCGGGGCTCGTCCGGGTCGCGAACCTGGCGCGCCTGACCGACGCGCGCGGTCCCTCGCAGATCGACCGCTTCGCGAGGCAGCGCAAGGTCACGATCGTCGCCAACACCGACAACCTCCCGACGGGGGCCGCCGTGGACGAGATCCAGAAGATCGTCCGCGACCTCGACATGCCGCCCGCTTACACGGTGTCCTTCACCGGCCGCGCGAAGACGTTCGGCGAGACCGGCGGCAACTTCGCGATCGCGTTCGGGCTCTCGATCATCTTCATGTACATGATCCTCGCCGCGCAGTTCGAGAGCTTCGTGCACCCCGTGACGATCCTTCTCGCGCTCCCTCTCGTGATCCCGTTCGCGCTCCTCTCGCTCATCGCGCTCGGGTCGAACCTCGACATCTACTCCGTTTTCGGGCTGTTCCTCCTGTTCGGGATCGTCAAGAAGAACGGCATCCTGCAGGTGGACTACACGAACGTCCTCCGGGAGCGAGGCATCGAGCGCGAGGCGGCCATCCTCGAGGCGAACAAGACCCGCCTGCGGCCGATCCTCATGACGACGGTCATGCTCATCGCCGGCATGGTGCCGATCGCGCTGGGAGTCGGGCCCGGAGCGGCCTCGCGGGCGGGCATCGCGAAGGTCATCATCGGAGGGCAGCTGCTCTCGCTCCTGCTCTCGCTGCTCCTGACGCCGGTCGCTTACTCCTACTTCGACGACGTGAGCCTCTGGTTCAAGAGGACGTTCGGCTCGCGAGAGAAGAGCGAGGCCGCGCACGAGGAGAAGCCCGTCACTTCCCCGTGACGATGCTCTCCCAGCCCTGGACGCCGGCCTTCACGACGTCTCCCAGGTCCGCGAGAGCGTGAGCCATCTTTCCCTCGCCGGTCGCGAACCCCGTCCCCTGGGCGGTCGAGCCCAGGAACGCTCCCCCGACGAGGAGCGGCAGGAGGACGAGCGAGAAGAGGCCGAGGGAGGCGAGCGTGCGCTTGCTCCGCGCGGCGTCGATCTGTTGCGCGAGCGCCTCGGCCTCGGCCTTGCGCGCGGCGCGCTTCTCCAGCTCCTGCTCGTCCTCCTCGGTCGTGCCCGAGGGGCGCCTCGAGGAGGCGAGCCGCTTCGACCGGGCG
>JACQDU010000764.1 GCA_016200955.1 bacterium | reverse complement strand
GCGGGCCTCGCCCTCGCCCCGGGAGGCATCGTCGGCTCCTACCGCGGCGTCGCTCGCGTGGAGGAGATCGCGTGGGGCCGCGTGCGCGCCTTCCACGTCACGATCCTCGCGCGCGAGCGCTCGGCCGATGAGCTGGAGGAGGCGCGCCAACCTCGCCCGCTCTACGACGTGACGACTCTCCCCGCGGACGCGTGCCGCCTCTCGACCGAGCTCGACTTCTGGGAGGACAGGGAGCGCACGCGCCGCCTCGAGCTCGCGCTCGACCTCGTCGCGGACGAGCCCGTGATCGTCTGCCGGATCGTCGCCGAGGAGGCCGACTACGCCTCTCTCGCGGAGAAGGCGCCGAGCTCTCTCGCGAACTTCCTCGCCCTCGTGAGGGCGCTCCGCGCGCGGGCTCCCGCGAGCGTCGTGGTCCCGCCGTCCACCCGCGCCTTCGCGGAGAGCGCGGCCTGGAAGGACCTCCTCGTCGAGAAGCCCGAGCAGCGCGAGGCGTTCAACCTCTGGGTCCTCCACGCTGCTCGCTGCGGCCGCGCTTACGGAGGAGCCGCGGCCGCCGAGGAGAGCCCGGCCTCTCCCGAAGCTCCCGTGAAGGAAGCGGAGCCGGCTCCGGCGGATGCCTCGCCGGTCGAGGGCGCGCCCCGGGAGACGCCCCCGGCGTGACGAAGAGCTGCGAACGAGGGCTTTCTTCCATTAAGATGCACGAGACGGGCGCGTAGCTCAGCTGGTCAGAGCATCTCTTTTACAAGGAGAGGGTCCTCGGTTCGAATCCGGGCGCGCCCATGACTTCATGAAGGCTTCCGCGCGGCGATGAGCGTCCGCCGGAAAGCGTAGTAGTAGGGCCGATCCGGCATGGCGCGCTCGAAGCGGGGGAGGAGCGCGGCGAGGAAGGCTCGCCCGTCCTCCTCGGAGAGCCTCTCCGTGTAAGCCACGAGGAGAGTGCCCTTCTGCCACTCGAGGACGGCGCCCGCGTCCGCGAGGACGTGGCCGTAGACCGTCGCGATGACGACCGGCAGCTCGAGGCCGGCTCGGTGGAGGAGCTCGGCGTAAGCGTCCACCGTGAGGACGGGCGAGCGCCGGACGAAGCCCGCGAGGCGCTCGCCCCACGGAGGCTCCTGCGCCAGCTCCTGCACGAGCCGGGGAGAGACGTGGCCGTGGTTCGAGGGCATCTGCACGAGGAGCTGGCCGCCTCTCGCGAGGAAGCCGGCGAGGCGCGCGAACAGCGCCGGGTGGTCGTCCACCCAGTGGAGCGCCGCGTGGCTGAAGACCAGGTCGAGCGGCGAGCGAGGCTCCCAGGTCTCGATCCTCCCCTGCTCGAAGCGGAGGCCCGGCCTCGCGAGAGCGCGCGCTCGCGCGAGCATGCTCTCGGAGCTGTCGACTCCCGTGACCTCCGCTCCCGGGGACAGGTCGAGGAGGCGCGCGGTCAGCTCTCCCGTGCCGCACCCGAGGTCGAGGACGCGCATCCCGTTTCGCCAGGCCCCGAGCGCGACCAGGTCAAGGAAGGGCGCCTCGCGCTCTCTCCTGAACTTCTCGTACTGCGAGGGATCCCAGGCCATCTCGCGCGATGCTCCTAGCGCGTCACGATCGGCCCCGTGTCCACGACCTCGAGGTCGCTCCCCTTGATCTCCTTGATCCGCGAGAGGCTCTCGTCGTTCCAGCGAGGGTCGGGGGCGCCCGAGATGAACCAGTTGGAGCCGTTGTCGGCGAGGATCATGCCGTACTTCTTGAGGCAGGTCGCGATCACCTGGACTTCCGGAGGCAGCTTCGAGACATCGACCTTCGCCTTGAGCCTCACGCGGAGGCCCATGGGAGGAAGGCTCGCGTCCGTGCTCCGGCTCGCGAAGTGGCGCGCGGGGAGGATGTATCCGCGCTGCGTCTTCTTCACCGTGAAGCGGACGGCGTGCTTGATCGCGCCCGACTGGACCTCGTCCCAGCGGACGAGGCCGGGGAAGATCGGGAGGCCCGCCGCGTCGGCCGAGGTCCAGCCCGCCTTGCGCAGCTCGTCCGACGCGAGGTCGAAGACCGCGCCGCAGCCCGCCTTCCAGCCCGTCTTCCCGTCGCGGAAGGCGTGGTAGAGCTCGTAGAGCTTGTGGCTCCTGGGATCGACCGCGAGCACGTGACGGTCTCCCTCGGACTTCTCGCCTCCCTCGATCGGAGCGTCGAGAGAGATCGGGTAAGGGCCGGGGTCGCTCTCGTCGCCGTACTCGGTGAACGTGATCGGCACGGGAGCTTGCTTGGGCCCCACGACGACGAAGGGGATCCCGCTCTCGGGAGACTTCCCGAAATCCGGGTGGAGGCCCGTCCCCGCGCCGACCGACTCGATGAACTTCGCCGAGTCCGGGTGCACGGGGAGCTTCGAGATATCGGTGTTCCACGGGTTCGTGGGAGGGAAGATCGGCCCGAGCCCGCCCGCCGTCTTCGACGTGACGGGCGCGCTTCCTCCGCCTCCCGGCGCCGCCGCGCTCCTCCCGGATCCGGCGCTCGCGAGAGCGACCGCCGCCACGCAAGGGAGCAAGAGCCTTGCTCCGAAGGACGCCTTCTCCATGAAAGCACCGGCTCCCACCGGAGGATACCCCGCAAGCGGCCCGGGAGTCACCTCCGGTGCGTCGGAAGAAGCGGCTTTCCCCGGGCCCCGGCCTTTGCTTTCATGGGCTCCCGGTGAGACGAGCCATGGGTCGCTTCTCGCGAGGAGAGCTGGCGTCCGTCCTCGTGCTGGCGCTCCTCGCGGGAGCGTGGCCGCGCGCGGGGGCGCAGGAAGACGCGGCCCGGAAGCTCGCCGGGCGCGCCGAGCAGGTCCTCTCGAAGAACTGCGCGTCTTGCCACGCGCACGGGCGGAACGAGGGCGGGCTCGCGTGTGTCCTCGACGCCTCGCGGCTCGTCGAGAGCGGGCTCCTCGTGCGAGGAAACCCGGAGCGCTCCGAGATCGCCCAGGTCGCGTCCTCTCATCCCGCCGTGGGAGACGAGAAGATCGGGCTCTCTCCCGGGGAGCTGGGCGACCTGCGCGCGTGGATCGACGCGAAGGCACCGGACCTGCGCCCCGCGCCGGAAGACGGCCTCTCGCCCGCCCAGGTGACGGCGGAGATCCAGAAGAGCCTCGCGGGGCTCGAAGCGGCGGACCGGCCCTTCGCGCGGTTCTTCTCGCTCGCTCACCTCGCGAGGGCGGGCCGCTCGCCCGACGAGCTCGCGTGCCTGAGGGGCGGGCTCTCGTTTCTCCTCGCGTCGCTCTCGTGGACGCCCGAGATCCAGGCGCCGGTCGCGATCGATCCGGGGAAGATGGTCCAGAGGATCGACCTCCGCCATTACGGGTGGGACGCGTCTTCCTGGAAGGCGATCGTCGCGCTCTACCCCTACGGCCAGAAGGACGGGAGCGCC
Organism: bacterium; assembly: GCA_016200955.1. Lineage (GTDB taxonomy): Bacteria > Planctomycetota > J058 > J058 > JACQDU01 > JACQDU01. The sequence continues at coordinate 6,449 of JACQDU010000764.1, read as the reverse complement.
GAGGCGGAGGCGTGCGCGCGGGACACGGGGAGCGAGCTCCCGTGCGTCCGCGCGGACTGGTTCGTCTGGGCCGCCTCGCGCGCTCCTCTCTACCACGAGCTCCTCGGCCTTCCCTCGAGCGAGGACGAGCTCGAGGCGAAGCTCGAGGTCCGGGCCACGGCGCGGCGCTCCGGCTTCCGCGCCTCGGGCGAGTCGCTCCAGCACCGGGTCGTCGAGCGGCGCGAGTCGAGGGCCGGTTCTTACTGGAAGACGTACGACTTTCGATGGGAGGAGAGCACGGCGGCGATCGCCTCGCGCGACATCTTCGCCCGCCCCGCCTCCTTCGAGCGAGACGGGAGCGAGATCATCTTCCGCCTCCCGAACGGGCTCCAGGGATACATGGCGACGAACGCAAAGGGGAAGCGGCTCGACAAGGCCCCCGTCGCGAACGTCTGGAACCGCGAGGCGCGGGACGGCCCCGTCGAGAACGTGAGCGCGATCGCGTGCATGGCCTGCCACGTCCGCGGCCCGCGAGAGGTCCCGAAGGACGAGGTCCGCCCCGCGGCCGAGACGAACGCCCGGCTCGATGCGAAGACGCAGGAGAAGGTCGCCTCGCTCTACGCGCGAGCTGGCGAGCTCGACGAGCCGCAGGAGGCGGACGGGCGCGCCTTCCTCGCCGCCTACGCGAAGACCGGCGCGCGGCCCGGGCAGCGGACCGATCCTCTCGTCGGCCTCTCGCGCGAGTTCGAGGGAGGCGTGAGCGCTCGCCTCGCGGCGGCCGAGGTCGGCGTGACGCGAGCGGTGCTCGAAGCGAAGCTGCCCCACGCTCAGCTCCCCGACCTCGAGCCTCTCGCGAGGGGAGCGAGCGTGACGCGCGCGGTCTTCGAGAAGAACTTCCCGGCCGCCGCGAAGGCGTGCGAGGCGGGGACGTGCCTCGCGTTCACGCCGTCGCCTCCGCTCACGCTCCTCCCCGCTCCTCCGGGCTACAGGAGGTTCGAGGCGCCGTTCGGCGACCGGATCATCTCCTGCGAATACGACCGCTCCTGGAAGTTCGCGAGCCGCCAGAACGGCCTCCTCCTCGAGCGAGCGGACGGCGCTCGCATGGTCTTCTCGGGAAACCGGAACGACGCGCCGGACCTCGACTACGTGAAGGTCGAGGACTGGCGCCGCTTCGGCCCTCGCTTCCTCAAGCTCGAGACGTGGGACAACAAGGAGCCGAGCATGGGCCGCACGTTCGTCGTCCTCTACGAGAGCACGACGAAGGGCCGGCTCGGCTTCGACGTGGCGACCCTGAAGGGCGGCCGCGCGCGGAGGGGCACCGGGAGGTGCTATCGCGTCGCCGCCGAGACCGAGGCGAAGCTCTACAACGAGACCGAGCTCACGCGGATCTTCCGCACCGTCAAGATCGCCAAGGGGAGCGAGGCGCTGCCCGACGACCCGGTCCACAGCCCTCTCACGCAGAAGATGAAGGAGGCCGGCTTCGAGAGCGACTTCGACCTTGCGCTCGCGCGGGCGAAGCGCGAGGGCAAGCTCGTCCTCGCCTTCGTGAAGCCGCGCGCCTTCTGGTTCACGTGACCGTTCTGCGAGGGGATCGAACGCGGGACGTTCAGCTCGAAAGAGTTCAAAGAGGCGGCGAAGGGCTTCGTGCCTCTCCGGTACGAGGTGGACCAACACGACATCCACCTCAAGCGCTACAAGAACCCCGTCTTCCCGGTGCTCTCGATCCTGAACGCCGACGGGAGCGTCGTCGCGACTCCCACGATCCCGCGGCGCGACCTCCCCGTGCAGGACACCGACTCTCCCGACGTCGAGAGGACCGTGCGCAACATCGAGACCGCGGTCGCGGTCGGCAAGAAGGCCGACAGGGACTTCGAGGCCGCGGTCGCGAAGCTCGACCTCTCGAAGCCGGAGGACCGCGAGGACCTGATCAAGCGCCACATCGCGCGCGCCGACGCCGACCGGGCGCTCGAGGTCTACAGGGGCTTCGACGAGGCCGACGCTTCGGAGGCGCGCTTCCGCTCCCTCGACCGCGTCGGGTCCTACCTCGTGGACATGGGGAGCTTCCTCGACGCCGACTCGGTCCTCGCCGCGGGCGAGAGCGTCTTCTCCGGCGCCGAGCAGAAGACCCAGCTCGTCCAGCTCCGCCACAAGGGCTGCATCGAGCACTTCAAGCAAGCTTACGTCGCCAAGGACCGGAAGCTCTGCCTCCAGATCCTCGACGAGATCTCCCAGAAGTTCCCGTGGAGCGACGCTCCTCAGAAGCTCAGAAAGCTCGTGGACGAGAAGCTACCTCCCTGACCCATCCGATCGCCCTGAGCGTAGCGCTCCCCCGCGGGGCGAGCAGCGTGGTCGAAGGGTCACTTCTTCTCCGGCTTCTCCGGCACGTCGAACGCACGGATCGAGCCGTCGGTCGTCGCGCACGCGAGCGACTTCCCGTCGGGGAAGAAAGCCACGGCGCGCACGTTCGTCCCATCGAAGCGCTTCGCTTCCTTGAGCGTGGCGGCGTCCCAGAGGCCGGCGTCCTTCATGGTCCCGCAGGCCAGGAAAGCGCCCGAAGGAGAGAAGGCGAGCGAGTTGATCGCGCCCTGCTCGTCGATCGTGCCCTTGGCTTCTCCCGAGGCGAGAGACCAAAGGCGCACCTTCTGATCGGTGCAGCCCGACGCGACGAGGCTCCCGTCGGACGAGACGGCCACGCTCGTCACGCGGCCCTCGTGCCCCTCGAGCTTGCGCGTGCTCTTGCCCGTCTCGATGTCCCACACCTGGACCGTTTCGTCCCCGCTCCCCGTGACGAGGAGCTTCGAGTCGGGAGAGAACGCGAGCGCGTTCACGTTCCGGCGATGCCCCTCGAGCTTCTTCGTCTCCTTGCCCGAAGACGGGTCCCAGAGGCGCGCGATCGCGTCGTCGGATCCCGTCGCGATCTTCTTCCCGTCGGGCGAGAACGCCACGGAGGCGACGCCTCCCTTGTGGCCCTCGAGCGAGAACGTCTGCTTCCGCGACGCGAGGTCCCAGACGCGAGCGGTCCTGTCGCTGCTCGCCGACGTGAGCGTCTTCCCGTCGGGAGAGAAGGCGAGCGAGAGCACGGCGTCCTTGTGGCCCTCGAGCTTCCCCGTCTCCTTGGCCGTGGCGACGTCGAAGACGCGGATCGTGCTGTCCCACCCGCCCGAGGCGATCGTCTTCCCGTCGGGCGAGACGGCGAGGCAAGCGACGCCCTTGTGCGAGCCGATCGAGCGGGGCTTCCCCTCCTCCGCCGCGACGCTCGCCGCGAGGAGGAGGACGCCGCACGAGAGGAGCGCCGCGGGCGGGCGCCTTCTTCTCTCGGTGGCTCTCAAGCGCCGGCGCCGATCACCTCGGGCGCTTCGCTTCTTCCTCGTTCTGGATCTTCGAGACTTCCTCGGGGCTCTTGCCCCACTCGGTCTTGTCGGCCGTGCCGAAGCCGAGGACCTCTTCCTTGACGGACATCTCGGGCTTCCCGTCGCCGGCGTCCGGGCCGATGATCTCGTGCTGGACGAAGCTGCAGCGGACGTCGGTCGAGATCGTCAGGATCTCCTTGGCGCGGCGGCCGACCATGCCGCCCTCGAAAGAGATCTTCTTCCCCGAGAACTCCTTGCCGTTCACGGTGAGCTTCGCGTCCTCGCACTTCACGTCCGAGAGCTTGGCCTCGTCGGGGACGCCGAAGATCGCCATGAACTGGCCGAGCGTCATGTCGCCCGTCGGGAGGTCCTTCTCGAGGTCCGTGGGCGGGCGCCCCGGGCCCTTCTGCACGGCCTTGAGCCGGAGCTTTCCCTGCTCGGTCGGGTTCGGGATCACGGTCCAGGTCGTGTAGACGTTCACGTCGGCCGCCTGGGGTGGGACGCGCTCGCGGTGCACGTGAGCGACGAACGTGACCCACTCGCCCGGCTTCACGTTCGCGAAGGGATTGAAGGGGAGCTTCGTGTCGCGGCCCTCGTCCTTGACCTGGTTCTTCTCCTCGGTCGCGGGCTTGTCGTCCTTCGGCTTGTCGCCGGGCTTGTCGTCCTTCTTCCCGTCCTTGGGCTTGTCGTCGTCCTTCTTGGCGTCCTGGGCAAGGGCCCCGGGACCGAGCGCGAGCGAGAGGACGGCCGTGATCGCGAGAAAAGAGAGCCGGCGCATGGTGGTCTCCTCCTACTTGTCTTTCTTCTCGGGCTCGGCGGGGGCGTCGGGCTTCTTCTCCTCGCCCTTCGGCTCCTCCGGCTTCTTGAGGGCGGCCTCGCAGTCGAGGGCCGTCATGCCCCACTCCGTCTTCTTCGCGTCGCCCGTGCCGACGGCGTCGATCTTCACGGTCATCTCGACCTTGCCGTTGTCCTCGACCTGGTACTCGAAGTGCGCGACACCGGGCGCCTTGAGCTTGTCCGAGAACATGAGCGTGGCCTTCCAGTTCCCGCCGGCCGCGGCCGTCGCGGTGGCGGTGACCTTCTTCACGCTCGCGTCCTTCCCGTTGATCTTCTGCTTCGCCGTCTCGCCCTTCAGGTTCCCGAGCCTGAGGCCCGGGATCTCCATGAGGAGGAGCGTGCCGCCCAGGAACTTGTTCACGAGGGGCTCCGAGCTCAGGCTGAACGTCGTCGTCTTCGTCTGGTCGGGAGCGTTCTTGATCTTGTGGACCGACTTCACCGTCACCTTGTCGCCGTCCACGTTCTCGACGGTCCACGAGATGTACTGTAGCGGCTGGTCCGTGCTGCGCTCCGACCACTTCTTGAGAGACGCCGTGAGCCAGTCGCCCTTCTTGGCCTTCGCGAACGGGTTGAACGGAAGAGGAGGATCCGGCGTCTCCTTGGGCTGCTGCGGCTGCATGCCGGGCTCGGGGCCCTGGGGCGGCTGGCCGCCCTGGGGAGGCTGGCCTCCTCCTCCGCCTCCCGGCGGCGGCTTGTCCTGGGCCGAGACCGCGACGCCTAGGGCGCAGACGAACGAGAGCGTCGGCGCGAGGGAGTGCCAGCGCTTCATGGGACTCTCCTGGGATGGGGCCCCCAGCATACCCGATCGAGACGCGGAGATCGTGGTGTCTGTACTACCAACAATCCAATTCTTCTCGCGGAGAGAAGAAGTCATCTCGGTCCGCCACGCCCCAAGGCGTGGCATTTGGTTCGGGCGGGAGCCGAGGCCGGTGATTTCACCGCGGCTCGCTGCCGCTCGCCTGGGACCCGTGGCCCGTCCCCGAGGCGAACCAGCCCTCGGGCAAGACCTGGGCCGGGAGGTCCTGCGCCTTGTCGACCTTCTCGCGCCACCCGGCGAGCGAGGCGCCCGCCGACTCCCCGAGGAGCGCTGGGAGGAGGTCGCGCGCCTGCTTCGCGCGGCGCTCGTAGGCGCGCCTCACGCTCTTCGCGAGGTCGCCCGCGCGCTTCGGGTCGTCGAAGAGCTTCCTCGCCTCCTCGTCGACCCAGGCGGTGTCCGCCTCGGCCTCGAGGAGCCGCACGAGCCCGAGCGCGGTGGCCGGATGCTTCTGCTCCACGAGTGCGAAGAAAGCGTCGGGGTCGATCGAGTAAGCCTCGCCCGAGAGGTTCGTGGCTCCGGGATCCGCCGAGAGGACCTCGAAGACGACCTCGACCTTCCCGAGCTCGATCCGGTCGCCGGAGCTCAGGAAGCCCATGCGCATCTTCTGCCCGTTCACGAGCGTCCCGAAGCGGCTCCCCTCGTCCTTGATCACGAACCTCCGGTGGAGGCGGTGGATCGTCGCGTGGAGGCGCGAGACCGACTGGCTCTGGAGCGGGAGGTCGCTCTTCTCGTCGCGTCCGAGCGTGAGCGTCGTGCGGTCGCCGAGGAGGACGACGCGCGGCTCCGGCTCCCCGCGCGTCACGCGGAGCTGGCGCAGCGGCTGGGGCTGCTGCGGCGCGAGCTGGGGCGGGTAGCTCGCCTGGGCGTGGTCCCACCAGGTGAGCCAGGCTTCCACGTCGTCTCCCAGGTTCTCGTGCGTGATCGCGAAGAGGAACGGCGGGATCGTCGAGCGAGCCTTCCTGAGCACGCTCTCGAGCTTCGCGGAGACGGCCTCGGCCGTGTCGCCGCCGAGGACTCGCGTGAGCATCTTCCGCGTCGCGGCGAGGCTGGCGTCGATCGAGTCGGGCGCGAGGTCCTCGAGGAGGGGGAGCACGACGCGCTTGTCCGCCGCGTCCGTGAGGCCGTGGATCACGGGCGGCGGCAGCATCCGGACGCGCACGCGCTCGGGCCCGACCCGCCGCGTCGTCTGCACGAAGCGCGAGAGCCCGCCGTCGCGGAACTCGAGGCAGACTCGCCCGAGCTGGATCTCGTCGCCGTCCTTCAGGACCACGTCCTTCTTGATCCGCATGCCTCCCACGAACGTGCCGTAAGTGGAGCCGAGGTCGCGGATCACGAAGCCCGTTCCCTCGCGCTCGACGCGCGCGTGCTGGCGCGAGATCGAGCGGTCGAGGACGACGATCTCGGACGTCGCGTCTCTCCCGAGCGTGAAGCTCGCCGCGGGGAGGAGCGGGTGCCGCTTCGAGCCG
>JACQDU010000763.1 GCA_016200955.1 bacterium | reverse complement strand
GTGCTCGTCCGTGCCGCGGACGGCGAGGTCAAGCTCGTGGACTTCGGCCTCGCCCGGCGCGACCGGAAGGAGTTCGCGGACCTCACCCAGCAGGGAGAGATCCTCGGCACGCCGGCGTTCATGGCGCCCGAGCAGGTGGACGGCGCCGGGAAGATGTCCTTCGCGACGGACGTCTGGGCGCTCGGGATCCTGCTCTTCAACCTGACGACGGGAAAGCTCCCTTACCCGCAGGGCCAAGGGACGCTCGCGACGCTGCAAGCGATCCTGACGCGCGAGGCGCCGCTCCCGTCGTCGATCGTCCCCGGGCTCCCGAGGACGGTGGACGAGATCTTCACTCGCTGCTGCGCTCACGAGCCGGAGGAGCGCTACCCGAGCGCGCTCGCTCTCGCGACCGACCTCGATGCGCTCGCGAAGATCGAGGCGCTCAAGGACGACGGGCCGGCGCGCGCGCGCTCGAGGGCTCTCATCAAGCGGACGCTCGTCTACGCCTCCTTCGGCGTCGGGGCCGCCTCGATCCTCGCGCTCCTGCTCGCGCTCCTCCTGGCGCCGAGCAAGGTCTCCCAGGAAGAGGACCCGACGACCGAGGCGAACCGGCGCCGGCTCGGAGAGGACTGGAAGCGGACGGAGGAGCGCGCCCTCGACGCGGCGAAGCGCCTCGATCCGGTCTCGTTCGAGCTCGAGGACTCGAGGCTCCGCGATCCCGCCGCCGCGCTCGCGAAGGTGGCCTCGGACCTCTCTCGCCTGAAGCACGAGATGCACCGTGCGTGCCTCGCTCCTCCCGAGAGGGCGGAGCTCGACGCGCTCTCCGAGCTCGCCACGGAGGTCATGAGCGTGCCCGCGCATGGGAGCGAGGCGTGGGAGCGCGCCCGTTCCCTCGATGCGTTCCGCGCGGACCCGAGGGTCGCCGTCCTGGGAGTGAAGCTCGCGATCGCCGCGGAGGACGCGCCGCGCGCCCTCTCGCGCCTGAAGCACCTCCCGCCGAGCGCCGCGAGCCTGGCCATGCCGCTCGAGGCGCAGGCTCACCTCGTCGCCGCCAGGAAGACGAAGACGAAAGCGGAGCGAGTCGAGGAGATCGGCGCCGCTCTCGCGGCTCACCTCCCGCCGCGCGCCGTCCCCAACACCATGCGGCTCGACGTCGAGTCCGCGGCGGATGAGCTCAAGCAGAAGATCCTCGACGCGATCGCCGACCTCGCGCACGGCGCCGGGCTCTCCCAGACGGAGGTCCCGGCCCTGCGCGCGCGGCTCGAGCCGCTCGCGGCCGCGCTCGAGGTGTGGGACAAGGGCTCCTTCTCGCGGGAGCTCGCTCTCACGATCGCCGCCGCGGCCGAGAAGGACCCGGGCGTCCTCGCGCTCAGGAGAGAGGAAGCCGGTCAGCCCGAAGCGCGGAACCTCGTGGACCGCGGCGATCGTCTCCTCGCCGAAGGCCGCTTCCAGGAAGCGCTCGAGCGCTACCGTGCCGCCCAGGGCATGACTCCCTACGACGCGCTCGCGCACCAGCGCGCGCTCAAGCAGGAGCTCGTCGCCCTCGTCGCGTGGGGAAAGCACGACGAGGCCGAGGCGCTCCGCCGGCGCATGTGGGACGAGCGCGCGCTCACGCCGAGCTTCATCCTCGGTGTCACCGCCCAGGTCGTGGGCTACTGGGAGTACCGTGGCACGGTCGAGGAGCCGGACAAGACCGAGCGGCGGCTCGGCCTCAGGAAGCTGATCGACGAGTACATCGACCATTACCTCGCGACGGGAAACTCCGAGTTCACGTGCTCGTCCCTCCGGGGCGAGGCCTACGCGACACGGGGCGTGATCCGCGCCATGCTGGCGGATGAGGACCCGAAGCTCTCTCCCCTCGCGCTCGCGGACTTCACGATCGCGCTCGAGGACCCACGCACGCGCTTCCACGAGAAGGCGATCGCGCTCAGGCGAGGGAGGGCGCTCGCGTTCGTGCTCGGGAGCGCGGACGAGACGGTGAAACGCTTCGAGCGAGCCGCCGCTTACGTGGACGCCGGCGCCTCGCGCTGAGCGGCCGCGGGCTCGCTCGCCACGGCCGCTGCCGGCAGCGGCGCTCCGGTGAAGCCCGCTCCCGTGCGCTCGCCGACCTCGAGGCGGATCCACCGCTTCAGCATCCAACGCACCGCGAGGAGGTCGTAGAACGCGCGGAAGACGCGGTTCCAGACGCCGTACTTGGAGACGCCGTGCTGCCGCGGGTGGTTCGCGACCTCGACTTCCGTGACCCGGAAGCCCTGGGCCTTGAACAGGGTCGGCAGGAAGCGGTGCATGCCCGTGAAGAGCTGGAGCCCTTCCACGCACTCTCGACGGAAGACGCGGTAGGTGCACCCCGAGTCGTGGATGCTCTCGTTCGAGAGAGCGTTCCTGACGCCGTTCGCGATCCGGGACGAGATCCGCCGGAGCCAGTTGTCGCCTTCCTTGCGCTTCTTCCTCCACCCGCAGACGACGTCGAACTCTCCCACGAGAGAGACCATGCGAGGGAGGTCGCGGGGGTCGTTCTGGAGGTCCGCGTCCATGACGCAGACGACGTCTCCCTTGGCCTCGCGCATGCCGGCCCAGCCCGCCGCCGTCTCGCCCGAGTTCCGGGCGAGCGCGACGAGCCGGAAGCGCGCGTCCTCGGAGGCGATCGCGCGAGCGACCTCGCGCGTCCGGTCCTTCGAGCCGTCGTCCACGAGGATGACCTCGTAGTCGAGCTTCCCGTCGATCGCCGCCTTGATCGCGTCCCGGAGCGGGCGGAGGTTCTCCGCCTCGTTGTAGGCCGGGACGACGATCGAGACGCGACGCTCGCTCACGCGAGAGCTTCCTGGAGCGCGGAGCAGACGCGCGAGGTGTCGCTCTCCGTGAGGAGCGGGTGCATGGGCAGCGAGAGGATCTCCTTCACGAGAGCGTCCGTGCGCGGGAGCGCCGCCTGCTTGCCCTTCGAGGTCACGGCCGGCTGCTGGTGGCACGGGACCGGGTAGTGGACTCCCGTCTGCACGCCGGCCGCCGCGAGCTTCTTCGCGACCTCGTCCCGGTCCTTCCCGAGCAGCCGGATCACGAACAGGTGATACACGGAGAAGCCGCCCGCGCGCTCCTGCGGAAGCTCGAGGCCGCGCACCTTCGCGAGGCCGGCGCGGTAGCGCGCGGCCGCGGCTCGCCGCGCCTCGTTGTAACGGTCGAGGTTCGCGAGCGAGACGCGCCCGAGCGCGCCCTGGATGTCGTTGAAGCGGAGGTTCCAGCCCACGACCTCGTGGAGGTACTTGTCCTTTCTCCCGTGGTCGCGGAGCTGCTTCACCTTCCTCGCGGTCTCGCCGTCGTTCGTGAGGACGCTCCCGCCGTCTCCGAAGACCGTGAGGTTCTTGGACGGGTAGAAGCTGAGCGCGGCCGCGCGGCCGAAGCCGCCCACGCGCTTCTCCTTCCACTTCGCTCCGTGGGCCTGCGCGCAGTCCTCGAGGACCCAGAGGTTCTTCTTCTTCGCGAGGGCCGCTATCGCATCGAGGTCCACGGGCTGGCCGTAGAGGTGGACGGGGATGATCCCCTTCGTCTTCTTCGAGACGAGCTTCTCCGCGTGAGAAGGATCCATCCCGTAACGCTCGTCCACGTCCGCGTAGACGGGAGTCGCTCCCGCGTTGTAGACCGCCTCGGCCGTCGGGAACGCGGTGAGGGACGGCACGATCACCTCGTCGCCGGGCCCGACTCCCCACGAGAGGAGCGTGAGCGTGATCGCCGACGTGGCGGAGGTGCAGAGCACGGCGTGCTCGACGCCGAAGTAGCGCGCGAGCTCGGCCTCGAACTGCTTGCACTCCTCTCCCAGGATGTACCAGCCCGAGTCGAGCGCCCGCGCCGCCGCGCGGCGGTGCTCGTCCGACACCTCGGCCTTCGAGAGCTGGATCTGGGTCGGCTTCATCTCGACTCGCGCCATGACGTCTCCCGTCGCTCGATTGTTTGCACCGGATGGGGGGCTTACGCGCCCCCCGCTCGGGTTTCGCGCCGCGTCTGCATCGGCTGGGGCGCTTACGCGGCCCCGCTCGGATTCCGCGCCGCGTCTGCACCAGATGGGGGGCTTACGCGCCCCCCGTCCGTATTCCGCGTCGCGTCCACAGAGCGGTCGCTCGCTTCGCTCGCTCCCTGCTGTACGCTTCGCGTTTCCTCGCTCGGTCGCTCCGCTCCCTGCGCTCGGACGCTCAGCTGGCTTCGCGCCGCGCCGCGCACGGACTCCCCCCGCGGGCGAGCGAGGCCTTCGGCCTCGCTCGACGGCCTCGCCTCCGAAAGCCCCACGTGAGTCGGGCCGACGCGCGGAACCGGGAGCGAGCGCCCCTCGCGCGCCGAGCGGAGAGCGGTCTCGATCGCGGCCGTCGCCTGGGCTCCGGCCCAGCCGTCGGCGGCGGGGCGGCGTTTCTCGCGGACGTTCGCGAGGAAGTCCTCGAGCTCGCGGCGGAGAGGCTCGCCCGGCTCGACGGGAGGCTTCTCGGGAGCGACCTCATCCGCCACCCACTGGCCGTCTTTCTTCCTGTGAGACTGCCGGAAGAGGAGGACGGGCTCCTTGGAGTCGTAGTCCACGGCGATCGAGCCCGCGTCTCCGATCACGAGGACGCGGCGCGCGCGCTCGGGCGTGTGGTAGCCCGCCTCGAGGTGGACGAGCTCGGGGCCGTGGTCGAACGTGAGGAACGCCACGTCCTCGTTCCCCGTCGCGAGGAAGTCTCTCGTCACCGCGAGCGCCGAGAGCGGCGGCTTCCCGAAGATCGCGGTCGCGAGGTCCACGAAGTGGATCGCGTCGTTCGTCGCGCAGCCCCCGTCGGTGCGCGGGCGCTTGAAGCCCGTGAACTTCGCCTGGAGCGCGATCGGGCGGCCGATCGTTCCGCGCGAGATGAGGCCGCGCAGGGCGATCGTCGCGGGGTGGTGCCGGAAGATGAAGCCCGTCTGGAGCACGCAGCCCTTCGCGTCCGCGAGCTCGGCGAGGGCCCGCGCGTCCTCCAAGGTCGGCGCGAGCGGCTTCTCGCAGAAGACGTGGACGCCTGCTTCGAGGCAGACCGTCGCGACGGGCCGGTGCAGGTGAGCGGGCACGACGACCGATGCCGCGAGCGCGTCCGGCAGGAGGTCTCGCACGTCCTTCGCGAGAGCGGCTCCCGGGACGACCTTCCCCGCCTTCTCGAGCGCGGCGGCGTCCACGTCCACGAGCCCGAGCGGCACCGAGAGCTCCTTGAGCACGCGGAGGTGGTTCGCGCCGAACCGCCCGAGCCCCACGAGGAGGATCCGCTTCATGCCGACACCGTCTTCGCGCTCGCCGAGAAGCACGCCTCGCAGACCCCGCTCCTCGGGCGAGCGCACGTCGCGCACTGGAGCTCGCCGCACTTCGTGCAGATCGCCACGACGGGGTCGCCGTGGTCGCAGGTGGGCGAGAACTCCTTGCTCAGCCGGAGCTTCTTCGCGTGGGCGTCGATCTTCTGCTTTCTCCAGATGAGAACGAGATTGCGACCGTAGGGGATGCAGTTGAACAGGTAAGCGATGATGAACGGGATCCGGAAGGTCGTGAGCGCGTACACGAGGCAGATCAAGCTTCCGATGATGCTCAGGTACCAGAAGGCGACCGGGACGACGCTCTCTTTTCTCCGCTCGCTCGCGATCCACTGGACGATGAACCGCGAGAAGAACACGAGCTGGCCGGTGTAGCCGACGACATCCCACCAACTGGTGTTGGCCCTGAGCTCGTTCCAGAAACGCCAGAGCAGGTCCAACGCGGCCTCCGCCCCGCAAGCGAGGGCACGACGCCCCCACGAGGGCCGGACATTCTACTGAACGACGCCGACGCGGCGAGAGCGAATCCCCTTCCCCTTCGGGGAGGAGGGACGTGGAGCGACTACCGCGACTTCTCGGGAGAGTAGATCGGCCGGATCTCCGGTTCGGACGGAGGGGGCTGGCCCGGTCCGACGTTGAGCGGCTTGCCGCCGCCGTAGTAGTGATTCGGGTGAGGGTCCTTGTCGTCGGGCTTGACCTCGTGGATGTCGTCCTTGCCCCCGCCCTCGGTGTAGATCGAGATGGCGCGCGAGTGGCCCTCGCCCTGGTGCTCGAAGGAGTGGACGCAGCCCTCCGGGATGTGGATCACGCTACCGTCCTCGACGTTCGGGAGCTCGCCCCCCATGCGCATGAGGCCTCTCCCCTGCTGCGCGAAGATGATCACCGTCTCATCGTGATGCTCGTGGCGGTGGTCCTGGATCTTTCCGTGCCGCACGGCGACGACCTGGAGCGTCGAGCGCGCCGTGTCGTCGAGGACCCTCTTCTTGATGAAAGTCTGCGCGACGGCCTTGTCCGTGAGAGGCGGGAGTCGCTCGATCGTCTTCGAGGGATCGAGCACGTCGAAGATCGTCGGGGCGCCGATCGTGTTCGGCATGTCCGTCGTCCGCTCGAGGTAGGCGCCAGAGCCCTGCTTGTCGTCCTCGATCGTCCACGCGGGGCTCGTGACGACGATCGCCTTGAGCGGGTCGGCGGGGTTGCCGGAGAGGCCGTGGCACACGCCCTCCGGGATCCGGACGACGTGCCCCGCCTCGATCGCGATCGGCTTCCGCCCGTCTTCCAGCAGGAGCTTTCCCGTGCCCGAGTAGATGAAGACCGTCTCCTCGTGGCGCGGGAGGACGTGGCGCGCGATCTCGCCGCGCGTGGCCATGAAGAAGAGCGTGGCGTGAGGAGCCCTGTGGATCGTCGCCGCGACCGAGGTCTGGCCGGGAGGGAAGCTGCCGCCCTGGAGGTAGCTCTTCTCGATCGCGTCGAAGCAAGAGAAGAACGGTTTCTCCGCGAGCGCCTGGCGCTTCTCGCCCGGGGCGGGCCTTCCTCCGTCCTTGCCGTCGGTCCGCTCGCCGCTCGAGCTGCACGCCGCGAGCGAGAGGAAGGCGAGGGCGGCGGCGGCGGCTCGCGCGAAGCAGCGAGCGCGCGAGCTCACTTGTTGCCGCCCTCGGGCTCCTTCTTCTCGGCTTCCTCCCAGAACTCGACGGCCTTCCGGTAACGCTCCTCGTCGGGCTGGAGCTTCCGCGCGGCCTGGAAGTTCGCGACGGCCTCGGAGCGCTCCTCCCGGGCCTTCTCCGGGTGCTCCTTGGGGTCGGGGCAGCGGGCGAGATGGACGCGGCCGAGCCGGAAGTAGACGGAGGCCGCCGCCTGCGTGAGGCTCTCCTTCGAGTTCCGGATCGTGGCGAGCAAGTTGGCCTGGGAGAACTTCTCGACCTCTCCCGACTGGCCGGTCGTGAGCCCCGCCGCGTCGCGGAGCGCTTCGTCCTTCTTCGCGATCACGTCGAGGGCCTGTCGGTAAGCGCCCATCGCTTCGTGGAGGAGCTTGTCGCGAGCCCTGATCGCGTCCTCGCGCGGGTCGGGAGGGGTCGGCTTGCCGGTGCCGTCGGGCGCGACGATCGGCTTCTCGTCCTTCTTGTCGCCTCCGTCGGAGGGAGTCTCGGCGGGCGGGTCCTTCGGCGCCTCGCGCGGCTCCTTGGGACCGCCGTTGCCGCCGCCCGCGCCACCCGCGGCCGGGCTCCCCGGGATCCACGCGAGCGCTTGCTCGAGGGCGCAGTCTCCCTGGCCGATGAAGCCGTCGAGGAACGCCTCGTCGAGGCTCACGGCCGCCTTGTGGAAGTTCGAGGCCATCTTCCAGTCGCCGCGGAGCTCGTAGATCTTCGCGAGGTGGAAGTTCGCGATGACCTTCGGGTACTTCGCTTCTCCCGCGAAGCGGTGGACGACCGCCTTGAGCTCTGTCTCGGCCTCCTTGGACTGCTTGAGCTGCTCGTAGAGGATGATCGCGCGCGAGAGCCGCGCCGAGACGAGCGTCGGGTCCTTCTCGGTCGCCTGCTTGAAGAGGTAAGCCGCGGTCTCGTACGCCTCCGTGCGCTCCTTCGCCGCGAGCGGGACGCCTTTCTCCTGGGCGTCGCTCTCCTTCTTCGCGATGTCCTCGAGGGCCTTGTTGCCGTCGTGCCACCGCTCGAGCGCGAGCTTCTGGTCCTCGGGAGCGATCTGGCCCTTGGCCCACACCTTGTCGCTCTTCTGGAGGAAGGCGTTGCCCTCGGCCTTCCACCAGGTGTCCCAGCGGACGATCGACTCCTTGCGCTTCGTCTTGTCGTCCTCGTCCGGGAGGTAGCCGAGGTTCCCCTGGCCGGTGTACTCCTTGAGCTTG
>JACQDU010000762.1 GCA_016200955.1 bacterium | reverse complement strand
GTCGCGCGGGTCCATTCCCGGAGCGAGGGCTCCCGCGGGGAGCTGGCGGTTTCTCTTCCGGCGCTGGTTCTCGGCCTCGCGCAGGGCGATCGAGAGGAGCCAGCTCTTGAAGCTGGCCTCTCCCCTGAAACCGCTCAGTCCGAGGAAAGCGTTCACGAACGTCTCCTGCGCTGCGTCCAGCGCGAGGTGAGGGTCGCCGAGGCGCTGGTGGATCATGTTGTAGACCACGTCCTGGAAGCGCTCGACGAGGACCGAGAAGGCCTCCCGGTCACCTGTCCTGCTCCGGCCCACGAGCGCCGGCACGTCGTCCCCGGTCATTTCGGGCAAGCTCCTCTCGGCGGCCGACCCAATGGTCGCCGCCTCGGGGGCACCTCTCTGACGTCGCCTCGCGGGCGAGGGTTCCCGCGAAGTCCTATTCCCCTGAGAAGCCTATCAGTTAGGAGGTCGCGGCGCCTCCCTTCCCGAGTCCGAATGCTCTACGACTTGATCCGGAAGCTCCTCATGACCGCGCGGGCGAGCGCCTCGCCGTCAGGTGACGGAAGGTTCACGGATACGGTCGGCGCCCCGCTCGTCGCACTGATCGGCGACCGTCTTCAGGACGAACGGGCCCTTCTCGTAGAATTACCAGGAGGGCCGCTCCGGGGTCTCGCGTCCGAAGCCGATCCCGTCCTTCACCTGGAACACGGCGTCGTCGAGCGCGACGACGCCCGGGAAACCGTCTCCCCGTGATCCGCCCGACGAGTCTGCTTGAAGTCGGTTTCGCGCGTCGAACCCTGGAGCCGCGCCCCATGGCAGGAGCCGGCTCATGGGTTAAACTGCGCGCCGCGAGGAACCATGCCCCGAGACACTGTCCCCGCCAAGCTCGTCCTGGAAGACGGGCGAGTCTTCCCGGGCGAGGCGTTCGGCGCTCCCGGCGAGGTCCTGGCCGAGGTCGTCTTCAACACCGGCCACACGGGCTACCAGGAGGTCCTCTCGGACCCTTCCTACACCGGGCAAGCGGTCGTCTTCACCGTGCCGATCCTCGGGATCTACGGCGTCGCTCCCGGTCGCGACGACGAGTCGGACGGCCCCAAGGCCGCGGCGATCATCTGCCGCGAGGCGAGCCAGGTCGCCTCGAACCACCGCTCGCGGAGCACTCTCGGGGCTTACTTGAAGGAAAGAAGGATCTTCGGCCTCGAGGGGATCGACACGCGGGCCCTCGTGGTTCACCTGCGGGAGAACGGCTCCAAGAACGGAGTCCTCTCGACCGAGGATCTCGACGACGCAAGCTTGCTCAGGAAGGCGAAGACCGCTCCCGACATGAACGGGCTCGACCTCGCGAAGGTCGTGACCACGAAGACGGCCTATTCGTGGAAGGAGCCCTACGGCGACGAGGGGCCCTGGCGTCCGACTCACGCGAGGAAGCCCGCGCGAGAGCCCGGGAGCGCGGGCAGCGTGATCGTCGTCGACTTCGGCGTCAAGCGAGGGATCCTCCGCCACCTCGTGGACCGCGCCTTCGAGGTCGAGGTCGTGCCCGCCCAGACCCGCGCGGAGGAGATCCTCGAGCGCTCGCCCGACGGAGTCCTCCTCTCGAACGGGCCCGGCGACCCGGCGGCGGTCACCTACGGGATCGACGCTGCGAGAAAGCTCCTCGGGAAGGTCCCGCTCTACGGAGTCTGCCTCGGCCACCAGATCCTCGCGCTCGCCCTCGGAGCGCAGACGAGGAAGATGAAGTTCGGCCACCGCGGCTCGAACCACCCGGTGCGCGACAACGAGACGGGGCGCGTCTTGATCACCTCTCACAACCACGGCTTCGCCGTCGATCCGACTCACCTCTCGCGCACACCTCTCGTGGCGACCCACGAGAGCCTGTTCGACGGGACGCTCGAGGGGATCCGCCACAAGGAGCTCCCGTGCGCGGCGGTCCAGTTCCACCCCGAGGGCTCTCCCGGCCCGCACGAGGCGGAGAGCTTCTTCGACGGCTTCGCCCGCGCGATCGAGAAGCACCGCTCGCGCGCCCCGCTCCCCGCGGCGAGCGAGCGATGATGCGAGCGGTAGCGAGCAGGGGGACGCGGAGCGCGAAGCGCGGAGCGGCCCATCGCGGGGGGGCCCCGCGGGCCGAAGGCCCGCAATGGGGGGGCGCGCGTAGCGCCCATCAGGTGCACTGATGCCGGCAGCCGCGGTGATCGGTCTCCAGTGGGGAGACGAGGGCAAGGGCAAGGTCATAGACGCCCTCGCCAGGGACTCGAAGCTCGTCGTACGCTACCAGGGCGGCGCGAACGCCGGCCACACGGTGCACGCGAACGGCGAGAAGTTCGTCTTCCACCTCGTGCCCACGGGAGCTCTCTGGCCCGGCGTCACGAGCGTGATCGGGCCCGGCGTCGTCGTCGATGCTCCCGGTCTCCTGGGAGAGCTCGACGAGCTCAAGGCGAGAGGAGTCCGGCTCGAGGGAAGGCTCGTGCTCGCCGAGCGAGCGCACGTCGTCTTCCCGTACCACAAGGCGCTCGACGAGGCGCGCGAGGCGTCTCGCGGCAAGGACTCGAGCCGGCTCGGGACGACGAAGCGAGGGATCGGGCCCTGCTACGCGGACAAGGCCTCGCGCACCGGGATCCGCGTCATCGACCTCTACGACGAGCAGCGCTTCTCCGACCTGCTCCGCAGGAACCTGGACGAGAAGAACGCGATCCTGAAGCACCTCTACGGCCGCGCTCCCCTCGAGTTCGACCCGATCCGCGAGCAATACTCCGAGACGGCCTCGCGCCTCCGCCCTTACGTCGGCGACTCCTGCTCCCTCGTCCAGGGAGCGCTCGAGCACGACGAGCGCGTGCTGTTCGAGGGAGCCCAGGGAGCCATGCTCGACCTCGACCACGGGACTTACCCGTACGTCACGTCGAGCTCGACCCTGACCGACGGGATCTCGAGCGGCGCGGGAGTGCCGCCGACCGCGCTCGGCCGCGCGCTCGGGGTCCTCAAGGCCTACACGACGCGCGTGGGCGACGGTCCTTTCCCGACGGAGATCCCGGGAGAGCAGGGCCAGAAGCTCCGCGAGGCCGGAGGAGAGTACGGCGCGACGACCGGCCGCCCGCGGCGCACGGGCTGGCTCGACGTCGTCCAGCTTCGCTACGCCGCTCGCCTCTCGGGCACCGACGGGCTCGTGCTCACGAAGCTCGACGTGCTCTCGGGCATGACGCCGATCAAGGTCTGCGTCGCTTACGAGGTGAAGGGCACCCGGCTGGCGACCGTCCCCGCCGATCCGAGCGTTCTCGAGGCGGTCACGCCCGTCTACGAGGAGCTTCCCGGCTTCGAGGGCGCGCTCGACCCGACCGACTACGACCGCTTCCCCAAGGCCGCGCGCGACTACGTCGCTTACATCGAGCGGGCGCTCGGAGTCCCGGTGAGCTTCGTCTCGACCGGCCCCGCGCGCGACGCTTTCATAAGGCGCGGGCCGAGCGTCTGGTCGTGAGCGCGAAGGAGAAGCCGTCCCGGGAGAGCTTCGAGAAGCTCCCCGACGCGCTCGCGATCATCATGGACGGGAACGGCCGCTGGGCGGAGGAGCGCGGCCTGCCCCGCAAGGCGGGCCACGAGGCCGGCGCCGAGAGCGTCCGCGCCGTGACGCGCGAGTGCGCTCGCCTGGGCCTGACGGAGCTCACGCTCTATGCCTTCTCGACCGAGAACTGGAAGCGGCCCGGCGAGGAGGTCGGCTTCCTCATGGACCTCCTCGAGCGCTACCTGGTCCAGGAGCGCAAGGAGATCATGGAGAACGCGATCGTCTTCCGCGCGATCGGCGAGCTCGAAGCGCTCCCCCCGAGCGTCCGCACGGAGCTCGACAGGACGCGCGAGATGTCCCGGAAGAACGGCGGCATGGTCCTCCGGCTCGCGCTCTCTTACGGCTCCCGGAAAGAGATCCTGAGAGCCGCTCTCGAGATCGCGGAGCTCGCGCGCAAGGATCCCGCCGCGGTCGAGTCGCTGGGAGAAGACGACCTCCGGCGCTTCCTCTACGAGCCGGAGATGCGCGACCCCGACCTCCTCGTGAGGACCGCGGGGGAGATGCGGCTCTCGAACTTCCTCCTCTGGCAGGCGAGCTACTCGGAGCTCCACGTGACCGACGTCTGCTGGCCCGACTTCCGGGAGGCCGAGCTCCACGCCGCTCTCCGTGCTTACGGCGAGAGAGTGCGCCGCTTCGGCGGGCTGCTCTCGGACGAGGGGCGCTGAGCCGCGACCCGCGTGGACGTGCCTCGAGGGCGATCACGCCCCGCCGATCCCGAGAGCTGGCCCCGCGCCGTGGCGGTACGTGATCACGCGCACCTTCTCGAGCGTGATGAGCCCCTCGCCCAGCATCCCGTCGAGCGTCGGGAGGATGCTCGCGATCTTTTCCGGCACGTCCACGATCTCGACGACGACCGGGAGGTCCTCGGACAGGCGGAGGATCGAGGCCGTGTGGATCCGGCTGTTCGCCCCGTAGCCGATGACGCCCTTTAGGACCGTCGCTCCCGCGAGCCCCTTCGAGCGAGCGAGCTCGACGATGGCCTGGAAGAGCGGCTTTCCCTCGTAGCGATCGCCGTCTCCCAGGAAAATGCGCAGGAGCTGAGCTTCGCCTTCGATCTTCATGCTGCCCTCACGTGAGACTTCCGAGCCGATACCCGACAAGGACGGCCGCGAAGCCGCCGAGGACGCTCGCGAGAACGTTGGCGGCCGCGCGCTTCCGGCTCCTCTCCTCGAGGAGCTGCGTCGTCTCGTAGGAGAACGTCGAGAACGTCGTGTATCCGCCGAGCCAGCCCGTGACCAGGAGCGGGCGCAGGAGAGCGGGCGCTCCCGGGTGAGCCTTCGCCGCTCCCTCGAAGAAGCCGATCAGGAAGCTCCCCGTGACGTTGATGACGAGCGTCCCCCACGGGAAGAAGGCCGGTAACGCGGAGGAGACCCAGGCGCCCACGGCGTAGCGGGAGACGGCTCCCAGCGAGCCGCCCGCGGCCACGGCGAGACACCCGACCGCGAGCGTCCGCGGCGAGAGGTGCTGGATCCGATCGAGCGCCAGGACGACGACCAAGGCCGCCACGCCCGCGATCACCGGAGCGAGGAAGAGGGGCGGAGCCACGAGGAGGCGGCCTCGACCGCGCCGGGTCCTCCGGACGAGGCGCGCGGCGCCGTAGGCCGCGAGGAGGCCGAGCACGACGCTCAGGCTCGCGTACGCGACCGCCACGTCGAGGCGTCCTCTCTGGACGAGGCCCAGGATCTCGCTCTCGTAGGAGGAGAACGTCGTGTAGGCGCCGCAGAGACCGACCGCGAAGAACGGGCGCCAGAGCGGGTGCGCGCCCGCCGTCTCGAGGAGCGCCGCGAGGAACGCCGCCAGCGCGAGCGTGCCGGCGAGGTTGATCGTGAACGTCCCGAGAGGAAACTCGCCCGGGACCGTCGCGTGGACGAGCGCACCGTGACCATGACGGAGGAGCGCTCCCAGGACGCCTCCCAGGGCGACGGCGCCGTAGCGCACGAGCGAGCCCGGCGGTCGGGCGCCGGCCGCCGGCGCGCTCGCGCCACGAGCGGGCGTGGTCTCGGGCGTCGGCGCGACATCACGGGACGGCGAATCCGGGTGAGCCGACACGGGCGGAGCACCTGCCATGAAGGTCGTGCACCGTAGGAGTCATCAGCCCGGAAGCGGGCGGTTACCCGGCGGACTCCATCGCCCCCGCGCCGGAGTCTAGATAACAGGGCGCAATTCAGCAATGGTTGCGACTCGCGACCATGAACGCTCGGCGCGGCGTCGGGAACGCGAAGACGCGAAGATGTGAAGACGCGAAGGGCTCGGCCGGCTCATTGGCGCGAGGCAGCGACTCCGGCAGTCCCGGTTGGGGAGGAGCCGGTCCCGAGCGGCCCCGGAGCCGGCTTCCTCTCCCGGAGGGCTCGCACCCGGACTCCCGGTCACCGACCTCCCAGGTCCCACACGACGACGGTCGTGTCCGCGCTCCCGGAGACCAGCGTCTTCCCGTCGGGAGAGAAGGAGATCGCGAGCACGGCCTCCTTGTGCCCCGCGAGCGGCCGGCGTTCGGCCCACGTCTTCGCGTCCCAGAGCCGCACCGTCGCTTCGAGCCCCGCGGCCGCGAGCACGGCCCCGTCGGGAGAGAACCGGACGACGCTCGCGCGCGCCTTGAGCTTCTCGACCTCCCGGCCGGCCGCGACGTCCCAGATCGCGATCGACTCCTCGCCCGAGAAGGCGAGGAGCCTCCCGTCGGGAGAGAAAGCGAGGGGCGAGCTCGCCCACACGTCGTCTCCCGACCTCCGCCTCTTCCCGCCCGGTTCTTCCTTCTCCGGCTCGGCGCCCTTCGCCTTGGCCGGGGAGAGCTTCTTCAACTCGGCGCCCGAGGCCACGTCGAGGATCCGGATCGTGCCCGAGCCGTCGCCGACCGCGAGGAGCTTCTCGTCGGGAGAGAGCGACACGGAGCGACCGTAGGCGAGCTCCTTGTCCTCCTCGACGGCGAGCGCGCGCACGTCCTTCTCGCGGAACTTCTCCTTCCCGAGGTCCACGACCCACGCGGCCACGCCCACGAACAGGAGCGCCTTCTTCCGGTCCCGGAAGAAGCTCGCCTGCGAAACGACCGGGAAGCTCTCCTTGTGCCGGGAGCCGTCGTCGGGATCGCCGCGATCGTCCGAGGACACGACGATCCGGGTTCGCTTCCCCGTGGCCGCGTCGAACGCGCGGAGCCTCGCGTAAGGATCGGCCGAGAGGAGGGTCTTCCCGTCGCCCCCGAACCCGAGCGCCACGGGCAGGTGGCGCACGCTCAGGTCGACCCGGCCCTTCCCCGTGGCGGTCTCCCAGAGCGAGACCTTCCCCGCTGCATCGCCGGACGCGACGGTCTTCCCGTCGGGAGAGACCTCGACCGCGAGGACCTGCGCGCGGTGCCCCTCGAGCGCGAGCGGCTCGCTCATGCTCGCGAGGTCGAGGACGTGAACGCGCTCGCCCTCGATCCAGGCGAGTCTCTTTCCTTCGCCCGAGAACGTGGGCTGCGAGGGCGCTTCGCCGCGAGTCGCGGCGACGGCCTGGGCCTTGCCCGTGGCCACGTCCCAGAGGTCGATCCGGTACGGCTGGTCGTCGTCGAGCTGCGTCCAGGAGAGGAGAGTCTTCCCGTCGGGCGAGAAAGCCAGAAGGCCGGGCCGCCCCCCGGGCGCCTCGACCGCGCGGACGGGCTTGAGCGTCGCGGCGTCGAGGAGGCGGATGGCCTTCCGGCCCTCCCACGTCGCGAGCGTCCGGCCGTCGGGAGAGAAGGCGAGCGAGCTCACGGCGCGGTAGCTCTCGTCGTCCACGGCGTCGCAGCGCGAGACCTCCTTTCCCGTGAGCGGCTCGAGGAGCCGGATCGTCTTCCAGCTCCCCGAGGCGAGGACCTTCCCGTCGGGCGAGAACGCGCAGGAGTCGTCCGCCTCTCCCGTCCACAGCTCGCGGCCGCTCGCCGTCTCGAAGGCCCAGCGCACGGCGTTCACCTGGCTGTGCACGAGGAGGACCTTCCCGTCGGGCGAGAAGGCGATGGACTTCACGCCCTGCTCTCGCTCGGGAACGGCGCGCTTCCCGCTCGTGCTCGAGAGCTCGCGGAGCACCTTCCCCGTCTCCCGGTCGAGCAAGACGACCGTGGGGCAAGCCCATTCGCCCTGCGCGGCGATCGTCTTCCCGTCGGGAGAGAAGGAGACGCTCCCGCTCCAGTTGTCTCCCGCGAAGTTC
Organism: bacterium; assembly: GCA_016200955.1. GTDB lineage: Bacteria > Planctomycetota > J058 > J058 > JACQDU01 > JACQDU01. Next base: position 10,585 of record JACQDU010000762.1, on the reverse strand, counting down.
CCCTTCCAGGGAGCGACCTTCGCGGTCTCCTTTCCCGTCCTCGCGTCCCAGAGCCGGAGGAGCCGCTCCTTCTCGCACGAGAGGAGGGCCACGGTCTTCCCGTCGGGCGAGAGCTGGACCGTCCCGCTCATGGGGACGCTCTCGACGAGCGTCTTCCCGAGCTCCTTCCCGCTCGCCGCGTCCCAGGTCCTCACGTCGAACGCGCCCACCTCGAGGTTCTTCCGCGTCGATCCCAGGGAGACGACCGTCCCCTCGGGCGAGAACGCGAGCGCGTGAAGGTCGGGGTGCCGGAACCGCGCCGACCCTCGCCTCGCGATCGCTCCCGAAGGCAGCGGATCGTCAGTCGGCTCACCCGCGAGCACGCGGCTCTCTCCCGACGCGCCGATCGCCGCTCCCAGAAACGCGACCGCGAGCGCTCGTCTCCGAGCGGGCGCGGCTCGCATGAAAACACTCCGCATGACTCTCCTCCCGGATGACCTGGGCACGAGCCATGAAACCACGAAAGAAGAGGAATCCCCAGGTCCCACCGGTCGGCCTGAGCGTGCGATTTTCTTGAAACCACCGAAAGACCGAAGACACCGGAACGGCGACTCGGTGTCCGTCGGTGCGTTCGGTGGTTCCCTTTCTCGCTCCACCCGTCGGGCGCGTCCGGTTCCCGACGCGCGAACGTTGGGGCGAGCGTTCCGCGGCGCGACTACAATCCCCGCGAGCCATGATCCGCTTCGACGACGCGGCCCGTGCGGTCACGCTCTCCGTGCGCGACGTCGCGGACGACGGAGACCACCGCTTCGCGGGGCCTCTCGCCGTCGGCATGCGGAAGCGCGCCGAGATGGGACGCGACGCCCACGAGCTCCACCAGGGAGCGCGAGAAGGCGAGGTCGCGAGCTACCGCCGCGAGCGCTCGCTGCGATACGAGACGACCGTGGACGGCTGGCGCGTCGTCGTCGTCGGCCGGATCGACGGCGTCTACACCGACCAGAAGGGCCGCACGGTCATCGAGGAGGTGAAGACCGTCCTCGCCGCGCCCGAGGCCCTCGAGGCCATGGACGAGCGGACCTTCCCCGCCTACGCGAGGCAGCTCCAGCTCTACCGCCACCTCCTCGAGGAGAGCGCGGCGGCGCTCGGGTTCGACGAGGCTCCAACGGGAACGCGCGCGGCTCCCGAGATCGCGCTCGACCTGTGCCTGATCGCATTGCCGTCCAAGGCGCGGCGGAGCGTCGTCGTCTCCTACGACCGCGACGCGTGCCGTGCTCACGTCGAGACGCGGCTCCGCGCGCTCGTGCGCGAGCACGAGGCCGACCTCGCCCGCCGGGGCGAGCGCCGCGCGCAGAGCGGAGCCGTGCGCTTCCCCTTCGCCGAGACGCGCGAGCACCAGGACGCCATGGTCGCCGCCGTCGAGACGGCGCTTCGCGAGAGACGGCCGATCCTCGTCTCGGCTCCTCCCGGGATCGGGAAGACGGCGGGAGCTCTCGTGCCCGCGCTCCGCTACGCCTACGAGATCGGCGGGCGAGTCTTCGTCGCGACCTCGAAGACGACGCAGCAGCGGATCTTCGCCGAGACTCTCAGGATCATGAGGGAGTCCGGGACTCCCGTTCGTTCGGTCGTCCTCGTCGCGAAAGAAAAGGCGTGCCTGAACGACGTCGTGACCTGCCACCCCGAGGCCTGCCGTTACGCGAAGGACTATCACGAGAAGCTCGAGACCTCGGGGGCGATCGAGCGCCTCGCGCGGCTCCCGATCGCCGACCAGGACGCCGTGCGCGAGGAGGCGAAGGCCCACGTCTTCTGCCCCTTCGAGGCCGCGCTCGACTTGACGGCCCACGTGGACGTGATCGTGGGAGATTACAACTACGTCTTCGACCCGCAGGCCGCGCTCCGGCGCATGTTCGTGGACGAGGCCCCGGACGACGTCGTGCTCGTGATCGACGAGGCCCACAACCTCTACGAGAGGGGCGCCGAGTATTACTCTCCCGAGCTCGCGCGCTCGCGGATCCGCGAGGTCGAGGCCTCGCTCGCGGGAGCCCAGGACCCCGTGCGGCGCCGGATCCGCGGTCTCCTGCGCGACCTCGACTCTCACCTCGCTTCCATAGAGTCGGGCTCGCCTCGCGTTTCTTCCGGGAAGAAAGACGAGAGCGGAGGCGCCGCGTCGGGAGAGGAGCCCGCTCGCCCCGCGAACCTCTTCCTCTGGAAGGACCCCGAGGCCGAGGCCGAGGAGAGGCGCAAGGCCGCTCGCCGCACCGAGCGCCGCGCGCGCGAGGCGCGGACGTCGGCGCGCCGCGCCGCGCAGAGCTCCGTCACGGCTCCCACGGGCGAGGTCGAGCCCGAGCCCGTCGCTCCCGCGAGCGAAGGACCGCCGCTCCCGCCCGAGAGGGAGATCGTCCCCGAAAAGGCCTTCTTCCTCTCTCTGCGAGACGAGCTCGACGAGCTCATGGTCGCCTACTTCATCGAGCGCCGCGCGCGCGCGGGAGGCGCGGCGCCGCAAGCCGCCGCCGTCGCGGCCGCGCACGATCCGGTCGTCGAGCTCCACCGGCTCGTCTCGCGCTTCGCCTCCGTCCTCGAGCTCGAGGGCGACGAGTGGAGCTACATCTACCGGCGAGGCGGCCCCGCCGGAGGCGCGATCAAGATCCTCTGCAAGGACCCCTCGCGGCAGCTCGGACGAAGGATCCGCGCGTGTGCGGGGGCGGTCGCCGTCTCGGCGACGCTCGAGCCGCTCGAGTTCTACCGGGATGTCCTGGGCTTCCCGCGCGAGGAGACGGAGCTTCGCGCCTTCGCCTCGCCGTTCCCGCTAGAGAGGCGGCGCGTCGTCGTCCTCGACCGGCCCTCGACGTACTACAAGGACCTCGACCGGGACCTCCCGATCGTCGAGGACGCGATCCGCGCCGTCGTCGCGGCGCGTCCGGGGAACTACCTCGCGGCCTTCCCGTCGTTCGAGTACCTCGAGATGCTCGCTCCTCGAGTCGCTTCTCTCCCTGGATTCGAGGTCCTGAGGCAAGAGAGACGGACGAGCGACGCCGAGCGCGCCGCGATCCTCGCGCGGCTCCAGGAATACAAGGGGCCCCCGGGTAGGGCGGGGAGGGGCGGAGCCCCTCCCACGCAGGACAGGCCCGCACGGCCTCCCGTTCTCTTGCTCGCTGTCCAGGGAGGAGTCTTCACCGAGGGCGTCGACTACCCGGGTGAGATGTGCGTGGGCGCGATCATCGTCGGCCCCGGCCTCCCTCGCTGGAGCTTCGAGCGAGAGCTCGTGAAGACTCACTTCGACCGCGTCTACGGGCGAGGCTTCGAGTACGCCTACCTCTACCCCGGCATGAGCCGCGTGATCCAGGCCGCGGGCCGCGTGATCCGCACGGCGACCGACGTGGGAGTCGTCGCTCTCGTGGGCGACCGCTTCGCGACCGAGCGCTACGCGAGCTTGTTCCCCCGCGACTGGTTCGTCCGCCACCCGCGCGAGCTCGTCGCGAGCGATCCTTACAGCGACCTCGTCCGCTTCTGGGCAAGAGTCGAGGGAAACCCGCGTGAGCCCCCGTGACAAATCGAGGCCCCGCCGGTTCCTTCCTTCGGGAGAGCCCATGACCTCGAGACGATTCGCGATCCGGTCCTGCTCGGTCGCGCTCGCCTTCGCCGCGGCGCTCCTCGTTGCCTCGGGGACGCGCGCCGACGAGGTCCAGACGAAGGACGGGAAGACTCTCACGGGAAAGATCACCGAGGACGGCGAGAAGACGACGACGATCCTCACTTACAAGGACGGTCCCGTGACCGTCGCGGCCGAAGATCTCAAGTCCAAGAAGAAGAAGCCGAGCTTCTACGACGCCTACGACAAGAAGGCCGCCGAGAGCGAGGACACCGCGGAGGGCCACTACGCTCTCGGGAAGTGGTGCGAGCTGAAGACGCTCACGTGGCAAGCGCGCGCGGAGTGGGAGAAGGCCGTCTCGCTCGACCCGAGCCACGAGAAGGCGCACAAGGCCCTCGGCCACGAGAAGGTGGACGGGACGTGGAAGACGCACGAGGAGGTCATGAAGGCGAAGGGCCTCGTCCTCCTCGACGGGAAGTGGATCGACGCGAAGAAGGCCGACGAGATCAAGCGGAGCCGGAAGGGCTGCGTCGCTCACGTCTTCACGGCCGCGTGCGTCGGCTTCGAGGGGAGCCACGCTTTCCTCGAGTCGTGGGGGAAGCGCGCCGTCGAGGCCTCGAAGTACATGTGGCGGCTCACCGAGGGCCAGATGTACGTGAAGCAGATGACGATCTTCCCGAAGAAGGAAGCGGGCCAGAAGTACGACTTCGAGATCGTGAACCAGGACAGCATGAAGATCCGCCAGGGCGTCTACGCCCAGGCTTACCCGGGAGACCACATAGACGCCCCGGGCCAGATCCTCGCCTACACGTTCTTCCACGAGATGATCCACTACAAATTCAAGCGCTCGGACCACTGCGACAACTGCCACCACTGCATCATGTCGAGCGACCCGAACGCCGACGCGATCTGCGACGACAAGGACCACAAGGCCCCTCCGGTCCAGTCGTGCTGGGGCGAGATCCGAGCCTTCTACGAGAAGCAGGAGATCTTCCTGAAGCCCCTCGAGCGGAAGACTCCCGAGAAGCTCCCGCCCGACTTGCCCGAGACGATCGTCATCGTCAAGTAAGAGGGCCCCGCTCGTCCCGAGCGTAAGCCCATCGTGGCCGAAGTCGAAGGACTCTGGCTTTCCGTGAGTTTTTCTCGAGAGAGCGAGAGAGCGCTTGAACGGGCGGCCCGGAAGGACGTACGCTCAGGGCCTTCTCGTCGAGCCCGGGAGGTGCCACGTGCGCAGGATCCTCCTCTCCCTCGCGGCCGCGCCGCTCCTCGCTCTCGCGAGCTTCGTCGCGCTCGCGCAGGAGAAGCCGCCCGAGCAGTCCAAGGCGGCCGATCCGGCCGAGACCGACGACGACGATGGCCCGAACCTCCAGCCGAGCGCCGGCGTGACGGGCGAGCGGCTCAAGCGGTTCAAGGATGCCGTCACGGCCTTCAAGGCGGCGGAGGGCAAGCTCGAGAAGGACGGCTACACCGCCGCCAAGAAGGACCTCGAGGAGTCGCTCCGGCTCTGGAAGAGCCTCCGCTCCGAGGACACGAAGGAGGTCCTGCCCCTCTACTACCTGGGCATGCTGGACCAGCTCGTCCGGAACGACCGCCAGGCGCGCGCGAACCTGAAGCTCGCCGTGAGCATGGCGCCCAAGTTCCACGAGGCATGGACCGAGCTCGGGGACACGCACCTCCACCTGGGCGAGCACAAGGACTCCGACGCCGCTTACACGAAGGCGCTCGAGATCAAGCCCGAGCACATGGGCGCTCTCAAGAACCGCGCGCTCGAGCGTCTCGAGGCCGGGCGGTTCGAGGACTCGAAGGCGGACGTCGCGAAGGCCCTCGAGATCATCGCGAAGCGCAAGGCGGCCGAGAAGGCGGGGACGACCAAGGCGACGAAGGCGTCGCAGGACGCCGCGTACCTCAACGCGATCCAGCTCAAGCTCAAGCTCGCGATGGAGGGCCCGGGCTGGAAGCTCAAGTTCGAGAAGGAGACCGAGAACTACGTCATCCGGACGAACGTCGATCAGGTGCTCGCGGACATGTTCGCGGCGAAGGCGGAGCTCATCCGCAAGCTCTACGTGGCCTGGTTCGAGCAGACCTTCAAGTCGCACCCGAAGCTCCCGAAGCGGAAGTACCCGATCATCATCTTCGCGAACGCGAAGGAGTACCACGGCTTCTTCCCCGGGATGGAGATGGCGGGCGGCCACTACGACCCCACGATCCGGCAGCTCTTCTTCTTCAAGTACGTGAACCCGGACGACGGGTGGGCCGTCCTCTACCACGAGGCGTTCCACCAGTTCCTGCACCCTTACCTCGAGAACCCCGCGCCCGACTGGTTCAACGAGGGCCTCGGCGACTACTTCGGCGGCGCCAGACACGTGAAGGTCCCCGAGGAGCACATGAAGATCGCTCCCTTCAACTGGCGGCTCGGGCTCGCGAAGCAGCTCATCGCTTCGGGCAAGGCGCGTCCGCTGAAAGAGCTCCTCTGCCTGACGCACAACCAGTTCTACGATCCGGCGACCATGGGCCCCAACTACGCCGAGGGCTGGTCGTTCGTCTACTTCCTCTGCCAGTACGAGAACCAGAAGTACTTCCCGATCGTGAGCCGGTACTTCCAGGCCTGCCGCGACGGAAAGGACCTCGAGGAGTCCTACAAGATCGCTTTCGGCAAGGAAGACGTGGACAAGATCGACAAGGAGTGGCGCGCTTACATCACGGGGCTCGAGTAGCCCCGGCTCACTCCCACTCGATCGTCCCGGGAGGCTTCGACGTCACGTCGTAGCAGACGCGATTGATCCCGCGGACCTCGTTCACGATCCTCGACGCGACGACCTGCAAGAGATCGTAAGGCACGCGCACCCAGTCGGCGGTCATGCCGTCCTGGGAGTCGACGGCGCGCAGCGCGCAGACCTCCTCGTAGGTGCGCTGGTCTCCCATGACGCCGACCGTCTTCACCGGGAGGAGGACGGCGAAGCTCTGCCAGATCCGCTCGAGCAAGCCGGCCTTCTCGAACTCTTCCTGCACGATCGCGTCGGCCGCCGCGAGCACCCGGAGGCGCGGTGCCGTCACCTCTCCGAGACAGCGCACGGCGAGCCCGGGCCCGGGGAAGGGCTGGCGCCGGACGAGCGCCGGGGGAAGCCCGAGCGTCTTCGCGAGCGCGCGGACCTCGTCCTTGAACAGGAAGCGCAGGGGCTCGACGAGCTCGAACCCGAGCTCCGCCGGGAGGCCGCCCACGTTGTGGTGCGTCTTGATCGTCGCGGTCGGGCCTCCGTGAGCGGCGAGCGACTCGATCACGTCCGGGTAGAGCGTCCCCTGGGCGAGGAAGCGAGCGCCCTCGACTCCCTGGGCGGCTTCCTTGAAGACGGCTATGAACTCGTGCCCGATCTCGCGCCGCTTCCGCTCGGGCTCGGTGACTCCGCGCAACCGCTCGAGGAATCTCTCGGCGGCGCTCACGACTCTCAGGCGGTTTCCGAAGCGAGGACGGAAGGCGGCCTCGACGGAGGCCACCTCTCCCTGCCGGAGGAGGCCGTTGTCCACGAAGATGCAGACGAGCCTCTCTCCCACGGCCCGATCCACGATGAGCGCGACGACGGCGGAGTCGATCCCGCCCGAGAGGCCGCAGATGACGCGGCCTTTCTCGCCCACCTGGTCGCGGATCTTGCGCGTCTCTAGGTCGATGAAGTCGCCGAGGTTCCAGTCGCCCTTGCAGCCGCAGATCCCCCGCACGAAGTTCTCGAGGATCGAGCCGCCTTGCTCCGTGTGAGCGACCTCGGGGTGGAACTGGACGCCGAAGAACGGCCGCGTCCGGTGTTGGACCGCGGCCTGCGGCGAGGAAGCCGTGCGAGCGATCGCGCGGAAGTCTCCCTTCAGGTCGTCCACGCGGTCTCCGTGGCTCATCCAGACGACCGAGTGCTCCTTCAGGCTCTTGAAGAGGTCGCAGGAGGTGTCGAAGGAGCACTCCGTGCGGCCGAACTCGCGCTCCGGCGCGGCGGCGACCTTGCTCCCGAGAAGCTCCGCTCCGAGCTGGAGGCCGTAGCAGATCCCGAGCACCGGGACTCCCAGGTCGAGGAGGCCCTTCTCGATCGTGGGAGCTCCGTGGTCGTAGACCGACGCCGGGCCTCCCGAGAGGATGATTCCCTTGGGAGACCGCGCGCGCACCTCGCTCGCCTTGATCGTGTGAGGGACGATCTCGGAGTAGACGTTCTTCTCCCGCACGCGCCGCGCGATGAGCTGCGTGTACTGGGAGCCCAGATCGAGGATCAGGATCGTCTCGGGCATGCGCGCTTGTTGTCTCCTCGCATCGTCTCCATGCGTGAGCTAGGCCCTGAATCCGAGCGGCGCCTCTTTGTAGGAGTGGAGGCCGTGGACGCCGCCCTCGACCTGGGCGGCGATGCTCCGCCGCTCGAAGCGGAGCGAGCCGTCGTCGAGCGCCACGTGGAGCGCGGCTATGTTCCTGATCCCCATGTCCTGGAGCGACTGGCGGAGCCCCTGCACGAGGTAAGGGACGTACTCCAGCATGGAACCCTTGTCGACGACGGCGCCCGACACTCCCTGGGCGACCTTGATCTTCCGGTCGTCCGCCTGCGTGTTGTAGCGCTTGTCTCCGCCGACCTGCATGGCCTCGATCGAGGCCATGCCCCGGTAGCGCTTCAGGCGCACGCCGTTCTCGTAGAAGTACTCGCCCGGCGCTTCCTGCGTGCCGGCGAACATGAAGCCCATCATGACGCCCGACGCTCCGAGCGAGAGGGCCTTCGCGATCTGCCCGATCGACGAGATCCCGCCGTCCGCGATCACGGGCACGTCCCGCTCGCGCGCGACGCGCGAGGTGAAGTAGATCGCCGTCGCCTGCGCTCGCCCGACGGCCATCGTGCCTTGAGTCGTGCAGATCGAGCCCGGCCCCATGCCGATCCTGAGAGCGTCGGCTCCCGCGTCGATCAGGCGCCGGCTCTGGTCGGACGTGACGACGTTCCCGGCGATCACCTCGACCGCCGGGTGTTCTTTCTTCAAGTATTCGAGGAGCCGGAGCTCGTAGATCGAGTCTCCTTGCGCGGCGTCGATCACGATCGCGTCGACCCCGGCCTCGACGAGACCGGCGACGCGCTCGCGGTCCTCGTCGCGCGTCGAGACCGCGGCGGCCACCTGGAGCTGCTTCTTGTCGTCCTTCGAAGCCTCGGGGTAGTCGCGGTTCTTGAGGAGATCGCGGCGCGAGACGAGCGAGACGAGCCTCCCCTCGCGGTCCACGAGAGGGAGCTTGCCCTTCTTCGATGTCCTGAGGATCCGGTTCGCCTCGGCGAGCGAGATCCCGGCGGCCGCCGTGAGGACGTCAGTCGACATGAACTCCCGGAGCTTCCGCTTGCGGTCGGGCTCGAAGTCGATGTCGCGGTTCGTGACGATCCCGACGACGCGCGTCTTGAGCGTCCCGTCCTCGGTGATCGGGATCCCGGAGAAGCCGAACTTCGCCTTGATCGCGTCCACGTCGGCGAGCGAGTGGTCCGCCGAGAGGACGACCGGCGAGGTGATGAACCCGTTCTCGAAGCGCTTGACCTTCTTGACCTCCTCGACCTGCTCGGAGATCGCGTTGTTGTAGTGGACGACCCCGATCCCTCCCTGGAGCGCGAGGGCGATCGCCATCTTGTGCTCGGTCACCGTGTCCATGGGAGAGGAGACGAACGGGAGCCTGAGCGTGATCCTCTTCGTGAACCGTGACGAGAGGTCCACGGCCGAGTGGTGGAAGTCTATGTGTCCGGGGAGGAGGAGGAAGTCGTCGTAAGCGATTCCACGACCCGGCCGGAAGAGCTCGCGGGCCGAGAGACCATCCTGGCGTCCCATGGGACCAATCTAAGGATCTCGACCTGCGGGGTCAACAGGTCACCGGATGGGGCGAGGCCGGTGGGCTCGCCCGACGCTCCCCGAATTCGAGTTTCTTGCTGTCTCGCCGTCGTGCCCGTGTGGCATTTTCTCTCACGGGAGAAAACGAATGCTCCGCGCCCTGACTCGGCTCGCCTTCGCCGTGCTCGCCTGCTCGGTCTTGCCGGGCTGCGTCCAGTACCACCAGCGCCCGCGCGACGCGGAGCCGGCGGCGTTCGTCTTCCGGCTCGGGCCGGGAGACCGGGTGCTCATCTCGGTCTGGAAGGAGGACCTCTCGACCGAGACCGAGATCGGGCCCGACGGCGAGATCAGCTTCCCTCTCATCGGAAAGGTCCGCCTCGCAGGGAGGACGCTCGACGAGGCTCGCGTGGACCTGGCCGAGCTCCTCAAGGCTCACTTGAAGTCTCCCGTCGTCTCCGTCGCCTTGAAGGAGCAGAGGAGCCACCAGATCCACGTCATGGGAGAAGTCTACCGGCCGGGCTCGGTGCCCTTCGTGCGAGGGTCGAACGTCCTGGGAGCGATCCAGGCCGCCGGGAGCTTCATCCCCGCGACCGCCGCGATCGACGAGGTGCGCGTGATCCGCGACCGGATCACGACTCCTCGCGTCTTCCGGATCGACATCGAGAAGATCGTCTCGGCGGAGGACACGGACATGTACCTCGAGCCCTGAGACGTGATCTACGTGCCTCCCCGGGCCCTCACGAGCTGGGACCGCGGCCTTCGCCAGTTCTTCGGCGCCGACCCGAGCGAGCGGTTCCGCCAGTAAGATTCTCTTCTCTCTGTAACTCGTTGGAGCCATGTCGGATCCGTCGGGAACGTCAAGCGCTGGTTCCGGCCGCTCCTTCTGGTCCGTATACATAAGCGATACAAAGTGAGTGCGGGGGGAGCAAGAGCGCGCGCTTCCGCCCCGCCCGGCGGAGCGCCATGAACGAGAGCCCTGCGGACGGCTGCGCACGCATGGTGGTTCCCGCCGTGAGCGAGGCGCCGACATCCGAGCGCCCGCTGGCTTCTCAGATCTTCGTCTCGGGCGCCGAGCCTCTCCCGGCACAAGCGACCGCCGTCGCGGAGGCGCCCGCTTCGCTCGCTCCCCCGGTCGCGCCTCCTCCCGCCGCGGCTCCCGTCGCTCCCGCGGCGCCGGTTCAGGAAGACGGAGAGCTGGAGACGATC
>JACQDU010000136.1 GCA_016200955.1 bacterium | reverse complement strand
CCGCGGCCTGCTTCAGGTCGCGGAGCGTCGAGCGCCACTCGGCCGGCGGATAGGTCTCCGAGCGGAGGAGCGGCGGGTCCACGTCCTCGGTCAGGAGCTCGACTGCGTAGTCGAGGTATTGCCGCGCGAGGTCCATGTCGCCGGCCTTGAGCGCCTCGCGCCCTCGCTCGAGGTAGACCTTCCCGAGCGGCTTCGCCTTCCACTGGAGGAGGAAGTTCGTGTCGTTCGTGCTGCCGTGCGCGCGGCGGAGGTCGAAGATGATCTTCGCGAGCGCCGCCCAGTCCTCTCTCACGATCGCTTCCTTCGCGGGCGCGAGGGGCCCGACGAAGCGCACGTTCGGCGGGAGAGGGACGGTGCGCTGGACCGTCGTCACGGGCGCGGGCGGCTCGCGCGGCTTCTCCTCCGTGCCGGAGAGGCCGAAGATCGAAGGCTCGCAGAGCACGAGCGCTCCCGCGGCGCACGCGAGGCCGACGACCGCCTGCGCGATGTAGTTCCCGCGCAGCCCTTCTCTCTTGAGCTGCTTGTGCTGGAAGAAGACCTGGAGGATCCGGAGGAGCGCGAAGACGGCGAGGAGGAGGAAGGCGAGCCCACGGAAGCCGTAGCGACCCCAGAGATCCTCCATGCGGCGGAGTAGTCGGGAAACTCTGCCGAGTCGGGATCTTCCTCGCGGTCACGAGCTTCGTTGGAGCCGTCCTTTGGAGCGTCCTAGAGACCGAGCTCCCGGCACTCTTCGAACGCGCTCGGAGCCGTCTCCTGCGCGAGCGTGTGCTCGAGATGCTTGCGGAGAACATGCGCGGGAGAACGGACGACCATGTGTTCACGGGCGCATTCAAGGACCGGAGCGTCCGCATTCTCCTCGTCGATCCACCCTTGGGCGAAGCGCGGTACCAGATCGAGCTCGATTCTCCCATTGGCCTCCTTCCCATGGAGCGCACGGTCATCTCCGACGTCGAGACCGTCGAGCGCCTCGCCGAGCAGGCACGCGAGCGCGAGGACGAGCATCCGCGCCTCGCATCGCTCGCGGACACGCTTCTCATGGGAGAGAGCGACTGGCGAGCGCTGTTCCGCGTGTTTGGCGTGGACTCCGTCGTCTTCGCGGGAGGTCTCGTCTACGCCAGCGCGAAGTTCGGCGACGGTTTCTCCGTGCCCGACGAGGCCGTCCGGCTCGAGCGCCTCCTCGAGCGCCTCGCGGCGGTCTCGACGCTCCTCGGCTCGATCCTCGCGGTGAGCGAGCGAGCCGACAGCGAGGCTCGCTGTCCTTACTGCCACGACGGCCTCGCCGAGGAGAGCGCGATGGCCGACTGCCCGCGGTGCGGCGCGCGACACCACGCGGACTGCTACACGGATTACGGCCGCTGCGCCGTCTTCGGTTGCGCCGCTCCGGAGGACAAGGCCGTCGTCCGCGCGTAGCTCTCGCGCCGGGGGCCTTCCGGGATGGAATAATCGACCGTCGGCGGGCGTTGCCTGAAAGGAGAAACCTTGGCCGAGGTCGCGAGATCGTCCGCGAGCGACTTCGAGGCGCTCCTCTCGCCCCTCCTCGACTCGCTCTTCGGGGCGGCTCTCCGGCTCACGAAGAATCGAGCGGATGCCGAGGACGTCGTGCAGGAGTCGGTGATGAAGGCGTGGCGTGGCTTCGATCGCTTCCAGCCCGGCACGAACTTCAAGGCTTGGGCGTTCAAGATCCTCGCGAACACGTTCTTCTCGAAGAAGCGCAGCGAGAAGCGCGAGCCGCGCACGGCTCCTCTCGTCGACCCGGGCGACATCGCGCTCGCCGCGGAGGAGGTCTCGGTGGAGGCGCTCGCCCAGCTCGCCTCGCCCGAGGCGGACGGCTCCCCTTCCTGGGAGCGCCTCTATCCGGCTCTCGTGGACGACGACGTGAAGCAGGCGCTCGACGAGCTTCCCGAGGAGTACCGGGCGCCGCTCCTCCTCTCGGCGCTCGGCGGTCTCTCGTACAAGGAGATGGCCGCGGCGCTCGATGTGCCGGTGGGCACGGTCATGTCGCGCCTGTTCCGCGCGCGCGAGCGCGTCCGGGCCTCGCTCAAGGGCCGCGATGTCGCGGCGAGGAGGGGCGCCTGATGCGTTGCCCCGAGGTCAAGGCGTTCCTCCACCCGTTCCTGGATGGGGAGCTCCAGGTCGAGCAGAGCACGCTCGTCGTCCAGCACCTCGAGCTCTGTCAGCCTTGCCGCGACCGCTTCGAGGACGAGAGGCGCCTCCTCGAGCGCGTCCGGGTCGCTCTCGCGGAGCGTTGTCCCGATGCTCTGAGAGCCAAGCTCCGCGCGGCTTGCGGGGCGGCGGCGCCGGCCATGCCGCTCGCACCGAGGAGGAGCGCGATCTTCTCTCTCAGGGCGGCGGCGTCCGTGGCCGTCATCGCGATCCTCTTCGTGGGAGTCGACCCCTTCTGCTTCTTCGGCTGCCCCACGGTCCGCGCGCTCGTCGCCGAGAGCCGCGACCGCGTCGCGCAGATGCCGCTCCCGGTCGCGGGGACCGACGCGAACCATCGCCACGACGTCGATGTCGCGCGGGACCTCGCCCGGATCACGAGCATGGTCGAGGTGCCCTGCCTCTGCGCGCGCAACATTCATTGCAAGGGCGCGGCGAAGATCGGCTGCTGCAAGGAAGGTTGCCTCGTCATCTTCGCCGACGGGCAGGAGCGCTGGATCTCCTTCGTGAAAGCGCGCGCCACCGTGCACCCGTGGCTCGTCGCGCGCGCGGGCGAGTCGGGCTTCTACATCTGCACGCAAGACGGGTGCCGTTTCGTGGGCTGGAAGGACCAGGACGGCTCTCTCTGCGGCTTCATAGGAGACGAGCGCGTCAACGGGGACGAGCTCCTCGCCCTCGCCGCCGACGTGAGGCGGGGCGATCGTCGCTGAGACGGGACGCCCGCGACTCCGTCGCGTTCGGCGCCGCCGTGCACGCGTCCGATGCCGGCGCGCAGAGGGCGTCCGGGCATCGCGCCATCCGCGCGGGAATGGCGGCCATCCACCCGTCGCGGGTGAGGTGCGGCGCCCGCCATCTCCAGGGGGACATCCCCTTGAAGCTTTGCGGGGGCCGAGGCCCGCTCGCCCAGATCCGGCGCGGCCTCCATGGCGAGAGCCCCGCAAGATGACAGTGACACTGTAATACTGTCAGCTATCCGTGGTCGTCCTCGACGACGATCCCTTCCCAGGGGAGCCCGGCGCGGAGGCGCACGCCTTCTCGCGTGGCCTCGAGGAGCTTCCCCAGGACTTCTCGCGGGAGAAGGACGCCCGAGCTCGCCCGCTCGAGCGGAAGACCGCGCCCGACTCTCCCGGCACGCTCTCCGATCAGCGTGAGCGCGAGCCGCGAACCCGGCGGCTCCCCGTCGGCGAGGTCCAGCACCGAGAGGTCCACGCGTCCACCGAGCGCGAGCGGGCCGTCCCCGAGGAGGACCTCGAGCTCGCCCGGGCGCGGCTCGACGACCCACGCGTGCCCGAGCGCGCGCGAGCGGCCGAGCAGCCTCCCGCGCTCCCTCGCCTTCCCTCCGGGTGAGGCCGCGTCCTCGACGACCGCGACCTCGAGCTCGACCCGCGCCTCGAGCAGCGGGAGGTCGGTCTCGCGCGTGATCGCGACGCCGGGCGCGGCCTCGGTCCCGCGAAGGTCGCCCGCGCGCAGACGCTCGTAGCGGACGTTCGTGCCCTCGATCCCGCGGTCGGGCGGCAGGTAGAGGCGCGACGGAAGCTCGGAGCGCGGGACCTCGCGGTAGCGCACGACGAGCGCCAGGCGCGCCCTCCCGGGTTCGAGGGCGCGCGCGGCGATCAAGGTCTCGGAGCCGTGCGAGGCGGGCAGCGCGCCCGACGAGAGCGGCACCGCGCTCCGGGCGAGGAGGCCGGTCGCGTGCAGGTAGCGGTCGGCCGTTGCGTCGTAGGAGATCACGCCGCGCGGCCGCTTCTTCCACTCGACGCGCGCGCGCCCTCCCTCGAAGAAGGCATCCTCGAGGAGCGCGGCCGTGCTCTCCTCCGCGCGCACGGAGAGCGAGAGCGTGCAGGGCATCCCCTCGACGAGCGGCGACTCGGGCTGCTCGAGCGAGACCGCGAGCACGCTCAGCCGGCTCGAGGGCCGGCGCTCGGATCGCGCGGGCCCGCGTCGGAGACGCGCTTGAGCTCCGCCTGCGCCGCGCGCAGCTTTCCCTGGACCTCGGTGTCGTCGGGCGCGAGCTTCTCCGCGCGCTCGAGGAGCTCCACCGCCCGCTCGAGCGACGCGCGGTCGCCCGCGGCCCGCGCCTTCTCGGCAAGCGAGACGAGCTTCGCGACCTCGGCTCGCGTGAGCTCCTCGGGAGACGCCCTGCCCTCGAGGTCCCTCTCGAGCGCGGCGAGCCTCGGCTCCCCCGGAGAGGCCGCGAGCGCCACCTTCGTGCGCAGAAGCGCCTCGCCGATCTTGTTCGCCTTCCTGAGGTCCTCGATCTCGCGGATCGCGGCGCGAACGGCCCCGTCGGACGGGGTGCGGAGCGCGAGCGCCGCGGCGAGCCCGAGGACGATCACGAGGAGCGCTCCCGCGAGCGTCAGGAGGAGAGCCTTCGGCATGCCGGGCGCCTGCGGGCGAGCCGGCGCGGGAGACGGCGGAGACGGCGTGGCCTCACGCGCGGGCTTCGCGGCCTCCCTGGCGTCCTTGTCCTTCTTCGCGAGGAGACGTTTCTTCTCGCTCGGGGGGCTCGCGTCCTTCTCGGGCTTCGCCGGTTTCTCCCGGGGCGGCTTCTCGCGCGCCTTCTCGGGCTTCTCCTTTGCCGACCTCGCCGTCTCCTCCGCGATCTTGGCCGACGGGCGCTCCTTCGTCGGAGGGACGGCGAGCTTTCCGCGAGAAGGCGTCTTCGGCGCGACCTCCTCCCCGGAGAGCATGCCGGGCCGCACCTCGAGGAACTCCTTGGTCACGTTCGTCTCGAGGTCGCGGAAGATGTCGTCGGCCGTCTGGTAGCGCTTCTCCGGGTCCTTCTCGAGGAGCCGCATGACGATCCCTTCGAGGCGCGGCGGGATCTCGAGGTCCGTGCGCACGGTCGAGGGACGCGGGGGCTCCTCGATGATGTGCTTCCCCAGATAACCCATCGCCGTCTCGGACTTGAACGGGAGCTCTCCCGTGAGCATCTCGAAGACGATGATCCCGAGAGAATAGAGGTCCGAGCGGTGGTCGACCTTCTTGCCCTCGGCCTGCTCGGGGCTCATGTACTGGGGCGTGCCCGTGATGACGCCCTCCATGGTCTTGTACATGCGGGCCTGGTCGTCGCCCTGCGACTCCTGGCTCGCCTCGCCGTCGGGGCCGAGGACCTTCGCGATGCCGAAGTCCATGACCTTGACCTGCTCCTCGCCGTCCTTGCCCGACGTGATCATGATGTTCTCGGACTTGAGGTCGCGGTGGACGATCCCCTTCTTGTGGGCCTCTCCGATCGCCCGCAGCATCTGGCGGAGGAGCAAGAGGGTCCGCTCGAGACGGAGAGCACCTCCCTTCAAGATCTGCTCGAGGCCGACTCCCTCTATGAATTCCATGGCCATGTAGAAGATGCCGCCTTCTCCTTCACCGGCATCGTAAATTTGAACCACGTTCTTGTGCTGGAACTTGCTCGCGGCTCGCACTTCTCTCCTGAAACGTTCGAGAGAAGTCTTGTTGGCAATCAAGTGAGGATGCAGGACCTTGAACGCGACGATCTTCTCCATGAGGCAATGCTCGGCGCGGTAGACCGTGCCCATGCCTCCCTCGCCGACCTTCTCGAGGATCCTGTAGCGCGAGCTGATCGTCTTCCCTATGAGACCGGCCTCGCCGTCCGCGGGGACCGCTCGCGCCGGAGCGCTCGGAGCGGTGCCGCTCCACGACTCGATCTCCTCGACCGGCACGGCGGCGGGGGTCATGCCGGGGAGGGCCTGCGGGACGTCGAGCTCCATCGTGACGCGCGGGACTCCGTTCGCCTTCGCGGGCGCCGGGCGTGGCGGCTCGGCGCGCTGCTGCGCCTTCTCGCGCGAGGCCGAGGGAGCAGGGAGCGGGAGGACGCGGTCGAACGAGATCGTGCGAGTCCCCGTGTCCTCGGGGGGCGGCGCCGTTGGGCGAGCCTCGGGAGCGATCGGCAGGACGCGGTCGAAGGGGATCGTCCGTTCCCCCGCCTCCGAGGGAGGCGAGCTCGCGCGGCCCTCGGGGGCGATCGGGAGCACGCGGTCGAACGGGATCGTCCGCTCGCCGACCTCCTGCGCGGGAGGCTCGGTCGCGAAGGCGCGCGCGTTCCTGAAGGTGGACGCGTTCAGGTCCGTGAGGCGCGGCTGCTCCTGCTGGAGCCTCTGGACCTTCGAGTCCTCCTGGAGCGGCGTCGACCCGCCGAGGCCGGCCTCCTCCTGGTGGCGGGTCTCATCGCCCAGGCGGAAGATCTGCTCCTCGGTGATCTCGGCGTTCTGCTCGGGCGAGAGGAGCCTGCGCTCGAGGAGGATCTGGCCGATCCTCACCGTGAAGCGGCGCTCCTTCTGCACGGAGAAGCACTCCTGGAGGACGGGGAAGGCGACGAGGCCGCGCTCGTGGACGATCTTCGCGTAGATCGACTCGGCCCGCTGGAGCTGGGTGAGGGCCTGCGCGCGCGAGGCGAGCCGCGCCTGCTCCTCCGTGATCACGGCGCGGGCGACGAGCACCTCGGGGAGCGAGAGCACGATCCCGCGCGCCCGCGAGGCCTCCTGGATCTGGAGGCACTCCTGCACGGTCGCGAGCGGCGCGAGCCCGTTCTTGACGACGATCTTCCCGAACAGGATATCCGAGTACGACGCCATCGAATTCCCCGTTCGTTCGGCGAGATCTCGATCGAATTCGCGGATGGTGACGAGGACATCCGCGTTCCGCGGATGTGCACGACCCGACACCGTTTCCCGCTCGCGAAGCCGAACGAGAGTAGCACTCGCGCGAGTCGCGTTCAACGGCACGCGAGCGTCTTAGGCCGCGGCGGCGTAACGGGTAACGTCGATCGCGTTCCTTGCGTGGCTCCGGCGCCCGGGCTATGATCCCCGCGCGAAGGGCTTGTCCTGAGCTGGACGAGGGGTCGGGCTCGCCCTTCCTCGCCTGCGTTGCGTGGGGAGACCTTCGTCGCCCCCGCCCCCCGGACGGTGCATGCCCCGGCTCATCTTGATCGAGGGACCTCGCAGCGGAGACTACTTCCAGCTCTCGTCCGAGAACTACCTCGGGTTCAAGAACGGC
This sequence comes from bacterium, assembly GCA_016200955.1. GTDB lineage: Bacteria > Planctomycetota > J058 > J058 > JACQDU01 > JACQDU01. Next base: position 7,078 of record JACQDU010000136.1, on the reverse strand, counting down.
ACGCTCGCTCTCTCGCACGCGAACGACCTCCAGGGCGCGTGGGGCTTCGTGCGCGGGAGCGGCGAGCGCTACGAGCTCGCGAACCTCGGCCCGCGCGACCGGATCCAGGTCAACGGAGAAGCGATCCAGACGGCCTGGCTCCACCACGGCGACCTCATCGCGATGGCGAACTCGCTCATGATCTTCGACTCCGACGAGAGCGGGCCGGTCGCGGATGACCTCCGGAATCCGTTCTACAGCGCTCCGCCTTCGCCGGCGCCCGCGTCGCCTTCTCCCGGTCACCCGGCGATGCCATCGCCTCCTCCGCGGACGGGGGCGTTCAACACGGCCATGCTCGGGTCTTACTTCTCGACCGAGGACGGTCCCGAGAGCTCGGGTCATCGCAAAGAAGATCAACCCGACGAGAAGATCAATTACCGCCAGAAGGCTTATCAGGACCACGAAGCCGTCCTCAAGGGAATCGCAGACGCTCGACGCATCAAGACGCTGCTCAAGGTGAGCTCGAAGACCACGACGATGCTGGATCTGAACCAGCTCCTCGTGCAGCTCCTGGATATCATCTTCGAGGAGCTTCCCGCGGACAGGGGCTCGATCCTCCTCTTCGACGGCGAGACCCGCCGCCTGCGCACGATGGCCGCGAAGTCGCGCCGCGAGGGCGCGACGAACCAGAAGGTGCGCATCTCGAAGACCATAGTGAAGGAGGCGCTCAAGACCAAGGAAAGCATCCTCTCCGCCGACGCTCAGAGCGATGCTCGCTTCAACATGGGATTGAGCATCGTGGAGGAGGACATCCGGAGCGCGCTCTGCGTTCCTCTCGTGAGAATCGACAAGGTGCTGGGCATCATCCACCTCGACACCTTCGAGCAGGCGCGCGCTTTCACGAAGGACGATTGCGATCTCCTCACGGCCATCGCGATGCAAGCGTCCCTCGCAATCGAGAACGCTCGTCTCGTGAAGGAGATGGCGGAGAAGGAACGTCTCAAGTACGAGATGAACGTCGCCGCTCACATCCAGAAGCAGCTCCTCCCGAAGCGCCTCCCCCGGAGCCGGGAGGTCGAGGTCTACGGGAAGATGATCCCGGCGAAGGAGCTGGGCGGCGACTACTTCGACTTCATGGACGACGGGGGGGGCGAGTTCCACATCTGCATAGGCGACGTCTCGGGAAAGGGCCTTCCCGCGGGCATCGTCATGGTCATGGCCCGCTCCTATTTCCGGCCGCTCACGCGGACGATCAAGTCGCCGAGACAGATCCTCTGCGAGGCGAACCGCCTCCTCCACGGCGACGTCCCGCGCGGGACGTTCATGTCCGCGCTCCTCCTCCACTGGAAGGACGAGGACCGGAAGTTCGTCTGGTCGGGCGCGGGCCACGAGCACCTGATCGTCTACCGCGCGCGCACGCGCCAGAGCGAGGCGGTCAAGGCGGGCGGCTGCGTCCTCGCCGCGATCCGCGACGCCGACCGCGCCTTCGTCGAGCACGAGCTCCAGCTCGAGCCCGGCGACGCGCTCGTCCTCTACACCGACGGTGTCACCGAGGCGAGGAACCCGGCGGGCGAGTTCTTCGCCCAGTCCGACCTCCAGCCGCTCCAGCGGCTCGTGGACCTCTACGGGCACCTCTCGGCCAAGGACCTCCTCGAGGCGATCCTCTGGGAGCTCAAGACGTTCATGGGAGACGCCGAGCAGGCGGACGACATCACGGTGGTGACCGTGAAGAAGAAGTAAGAAGCCGCATGATTTCTCCGGGCGCTTACTGCGCGCGCACAACCCGAGTCGCGACCTACGTCATCTCCCATTTGCCATTATCCATTTGCCATTTGCGATTGAACGCCGGTGGCAATGGCAAATGGCAGATGGCAAATGGGATATGGCAAATGATTCGTCTTGGCAGCGCGCCGCGACGGCGTCTAATGGAGTCTCACGGACCTCCGAGGACCCCTTGACTCCGGAAGTGCTCGAGCCCACGTCGATCGAGAGAGCCCCGATCCGGATCGGATCCGTGGAGATCCGGAACCGCGTCCTCGCCGCGCCGATCTGCGGCGCGTCCAAGGTCCCTTACCGGACGCTCGCCCGACGCTTCGGTGCCGACCTCGTCTACACCGAGATGGTCAAGGCCTACCCGCTCGTCCGCGGGAACGACCGGAGGACGCTCGAGCTGCTCAGGACCGATCCTGCGGAGTTCCCGTGCGTGCCCCAGATCTGCGGCGCCGACGAGGACGTCATGGCCGACGCCGCGAGGCGCCTCGAGCAGCTCGGGGCCCCTCTCATCGACATCAACATGGGCTGCCCCGTGCCCAAGGTCGTGAAGGAAGGCGCGGGAGCCGCGCTCCTCCGGGAGCCGGCGCGCGTCGAGCGCGTCGTGCGCGCGTGCGCGAGCGCCGTCGGGATCCCGGTCACGGTGAAGACGCGCAGCGGGTGGGACGGCCGCGAGTTCACCGGGATCGACGCCGCGCGGGCCGCCGAGCAGGGAGGCGCTCGCCTCATCACGATCCACGCGAGGACGCGCGAGCAGCGGCACGGCGGCGCTCCCGACCTCGCATCGATCGCCGCGGTGCGCGCGGCGGTCGGGATCCCCGTGGTCGGGAACGGCGGCGTCGTCTCCGCCGAGAGCGCGCTCGCGATGCTCCGGCAGACGGGCTGCGACGCCGTCATGGTCGGGCGAGGAGCCTTCGGCAGGCCGTGGGTCTTCCGCGAGATCGCTCGCGCGATCCGGGGAGAGCCGCCTCCCGAGAGGCCCTCGATCGACGAGGTCGCGGAGATCGTCCGCTGGCACCTCGCGCGGACGCACGAGACCGAGCCCTTCCGCGGGCACGGCCTCTCGCGGCGCTACGTCGCGTGGTACTTCCGCGAGGCTCCTTACGGGACCTTCTTCCGCGACCGGGCGTTCCGCACGAAGGATCGGGGAGAGATGGAAGCTCTCGTGGACGAGTTCTTCGCGCACCTGCGGCTCGCCGCCCTCGTGCCGAGGGGAGAGGCCCCTCCCGTGCCCGCGTTCGTCGCCGAGCGCCTCGCGAGGGGAGACGTTCCCCGCGAGGTCCCCGACGAGGAGTGACAGCGTGAGCTCTCGAGAAAGCACAAGGCTGCGCGCTAGAATCGAGCTCTCAGAGCTCGTCCCCTCGATCGGGTGAGGGCGGGAGGGTTCCGTGCCGGACCAGAAGGACAGGAAGAACGAGCCGACTCCGAAGCCGAAGGCGGGCGTGGGCGCGCGGCTCGGGAGGATGCTCCTCGTGTTCGTCGTCCTCGTCGCCGCGGGTGCGCTGGGAGCGTACTCGGTCAAGCTCGGCTCTCCTCCCTGGAAGTGGTCGAACGATGACTGGGCGAGCTTCCTCCAGTTCTCCAAGGAGAAGGCGAGCACCGCCAAGGAGAGGATCTCGGACGCCACGAAGGAGCTGATCGACAAGGCTCCCGGGATCATCCGCCGGATCGAGGAGAAGATCGGCGCCAAGCCGCCGAGCACGGCGAACAACGCCGCCCCGCCGGACTCCAAGGGCACGGGCGGCACGACGCCCGCCGCGGACGACCAGCTCGAGTACAAGCTCGGGCTGCAGGCCATGCGCCTCGGGATCGAGCACTACCGGAATTCGACCGACGACCCGAACGAGATCACGCTCGCCAAGAAGTGCTTCGAGGAGGCGAAGGACCACTTGACGAAGGCCGCGAAGGAGGCCAAGGACGACTCCGCGAGGAAGGAGATCGAGCAGGACCTGAAGGACACGAACCGCTACATCGACGACTGTCGCGCGAGGTCGAAGAGCTGACCGTGAAGGGCCGGATCCTCGTCGTCGAGGACGATCGCCACCAGGCGAACGCGCTCAAGGGGCACCTCGAGCTCGAGGGTCTCGCCGTGGACGCCGTCGCCGACGGGCAGGGAGCGCTCGCGCGCCTCGCGGACGGCGACTACGACATCGTCCTCTCGGACCTCCGGCTCCCCGACATGGACGGGCTCGAGATCTTCCGCCGCTCGCAGCGCGCGAGGGGAGACGACGCGCCCGAGTTCCTGATCCTGACCGCGTTCGGCACCGTCCCGAGCGCGCGCGAGGCGCTCAAGAACGGGGTCCGCGACTACCTCCAGAAGCCGGTCGACGCGTCCGAGCTCGCGGTCCTCGTCGCGCAGGCGCTAGAGTTCCGGAGGCTCAAGAGAGAGAACAAGGAGCTCAAGGCCCAGGTCGCCGGTCGCTCCCTCGAGGAGCGGATCGTCGGGCGAGCGCGCGTCTTCATGGAGATGCTCGAGCTCGCGAAGACCGCCGCCGAGAGCGAGGCGACGATCCTGATCCGCGGAGAGTCGGGAACGGGCAAGGAGCTCGTCGCCGAGCTCATCCACCAGGGGAGCCCGCGCGCGTCCGGGCCCTTCGTGAAGGTCAACTGCGCCGCGATCCCCGAACCTCTCCTCGAGGCGGAGCTCTTCGGCCACGAGAAGGGCGCCTTCACCGACGCGAAGAAGCAGCGCCGCGGGCGCTTCGAGATGGCGAACGGAGGCACGATCTTCCTGGACGAGATCGGCGAGATGACGCCGAACCTCCAGGTCAAGCTCCTCCGCGTCCTCCAGGAGAGGGAGCTCGAGCGCCTGGGCTCGAGCGAGACGGTCCCTCTCGACATCCGCCTCGTCGCGGCGACGAACCGCGACCTCGAGGCGATGATCAAGGAAGGCGACTTCCGCGAGGACCTCTACTACCGGATCAACGTCATCACGCTCGCGATCCCGCCGCTCCGCGACCGGCGCGGCGACATCCCTCTCCTGGCGGAGCACTTCCTCGAGCGGTTCAACGCGAAGAACAAGAAGTCGTTCCGGGGCCTGTCGCCCGAGGCGATCGAGCGGATCGCGGGGCACGCCTGGCCCGGGAACGTGCGCGAGCTCGAGAACGTCGTCGAGCGCGCCGTCGTGCTCGGGCGAGGCGAGCTCGTCTTGCCCGAGCACCTCCCCGCGGCGATCGCGGAGCACGAGGCGCCGGCCGAGGACCTCGTCGCGCGCGTCCTCGAGGCGGGGATCTCGATCGACGACCTCGAGCGCGAGCTCATAGGGAAGGCGCTCGCGCAGACGAACGCGAACGTCTCGAAGGCCGCGCGGCTCCTCGGCCTCACGCGCAGGATGCTCCAGTACCGCATGGAGAAGTACGGCCTCGAGAAGTCGTGGATCCCGAAGCCCCAGGTCGAGGACGAGCGCGACCGGATCCGGAGCGCCCTCGCGCAGACGAACGCGAACGTCTCCCAGGCCGCGCGGCTCCTGGGCCTCACGCGGAGGTCGCTCCAGTACCGCATGGAGAGGCACGGGATCTCGAAGGCCAAGGCTCGCTGACGCTCACCGTGAGAAGGCCCGCGTGAGATGAAGCTCCTCGTCCTCGGCGGCACCATCTTCCTCGGGCGCCACGTCGTCTCCGCGGCGCTCGAGCGGGGACACGAGGTCACGCTCTTCAACCGCGGGACGCGCTCGCCCGGGCTCTTCCCCGGGGTCGAGAAGCTGAGGGGAGACCGGGACGGCGGGCTCGACTCGCTGCGCGGCAGGAAGTGGGACGCCGTCCTGGACACGAGCGGCCAGCTCCCGCGCGTCGTGCGAGCCTCGGCCGAGCTCCTCCGGGACGCCGTCTCCCATTACACCTTCGTCTCGAGCGTGTCCGTCTACGAGAGCTTCGCGCGCGAGGAGACCGACGAGAGCTGCCCCGTCGCGCGTCTCCCCGCGGGCGCCCGCGAGGAGGAGGGCGGGCTCGAGGGCTACGGCGCGCGGAAGGCCCTCTGCGAGGAGGCGGTCGCGCGCGCTCTCCCGGACCGCGCGCTCTCGGTGCGGCCGGGGCTCATCGTCGGGCCGCACGACCCGACGGGACGTTTCACTTACTGGCCGGCGCGCATCGCTCGCGGCGGGAGCGTGCTCGCTCCGGGAGAGCCCGACCGGGCCGTCCAGGTGATCGACGCGGGCGACCTCGCGCGCTTTCTCGTCTCGTGCGCCGAGTCGCGCGCGACGGGAGTCATGAACGCGACGGGGCCGGCCGTGGAGCTCGGCATGGGCCGGCTGCTCGAGGAGTGCGTGGCCGTGCTCGGGAGCGACGCCCGTCTCACCTGGGTGAGCGATGCCTTTCTCACGGGGAAGGGCGTCGTTCCCTTCCAGGACCTGCCGCTCTGGGTCCTCGAGAGCGACGAGGGGTTCTTCCGCGTGAGCTCGGCGAAGGCCCGCGCGCGCGGCCTCGCCTTCCGTCCGATCGCCGAGACGATCCGCGCCACGCACGCGTGGCACGCCGCGCTCCCCGAGAGCGCGCGCCCGGCGGCCGGGCTCTCTCCCGCGAGAGAGGCGGAGATCCTCGAGGCGTGGGCGAGCGGGCGGAAGCCGGGTCAGATGTAGACGGCCGCTCCGAGCCCGACGAACCCGCCGACGCCGGAGGTGTGCGTCGGGTAGCCGAAGAGGAAGACTCCGGCGTCTCCTCCGAGCCGGACGCGCTCGAAGAGGACGACTCCGAGCCCGATGCGGCCCTCGCACGCCGCGCCGCCGTAGTCCTTGCGGACGCGCGTCGCGTAGAGCCCGACTCCTCCCGCGCCGAAGCCGAGCGTGGCCTCGAATTGCACGACCCTCGGGATCCCCGCCGCGAAGTGCCCGGCGACATCGAGGTAGCCCTGGAAGGACGTGATCCTCGCGTGCAGGTCGCGGTCGCCGTGGTGGCTCTCGAGGTAGAGGATCCCGACCGAGATGAACCGGAGCTGCGCGCCGGCCCGAGCGCCCCAGCCCATGCCGTACTCGGGCCGAAGGCGGTCCGAGTTGTCGTGCTTGTTGCTCGAAAGGCCGAAGAAGGGGAGCCAGTAAGCGCCGAGCGTCAGGTGAACGCGCCGGTCGAGCTCGGGTTGCTCGGGCTCGCCCTCGGACTCGGGAGAGGAGGGGACCGGCTTCTTCTCGTCGTCGCCGGTCGCCCGCGACACCGGCTCCCCTGGCTCGGGCCTCGCCTCCTGGGCCGACGCGCGCTCCGTTCCCGCGAGCGCGACCGCGAGCGCGAACGAAGATGCGATGAGCAGTCTCCCGGAACGCATTCGACCTCACTCTCGCGATTCTATCAGCCCTCCGAGATCGGCCGTCCTCGCCGGCTCGCCCACGCGAAGCCGAGGAGAG
>JACQDU010000761.1 GCA_016200955.1 bacterium | reverse complement strand
CGATCGCGGCGGAGAGCTCGAAGCAGATCGCGCTCTTCGTGACTCCGGTGTGCGTCCTCGCGGGAGCGCTCCTGGTGCCGGCGACCGCGCGGCCCATGACGCTCCACTTCTCGCTGCCGGAGGTCGTCGCGGCCTACGCGTCGGTGCTCGTCAGCAACCAGATCGTCGCGGACGGCGAGACGAACTGGATGGAAGGCGTCCAACTCCTCGGGCTCTACGTGGTCCTGGGAGCTACGTTCTACTTCGTGGGGTGAGCATGAAGGTCCTCTACGGCGTCGTCGGCGAAGGCATGGGGCACGCGACGCGCTCCAAGGTCGTGATCTCTCACCTCGTGTCGTGCGGGCACGAGGTACAGATCGTCGTCTCCGGGCGAGCGCACGATTACTTGAAGCGCTTCTTCCCCGAGGTCGACGAGATCTCGGGCCTGACGCTCTCCTACGAGGGGAACGCGGTCAAGCGGAGCAAGACGGTCGCGAGCTTCCTCAGGAACCTCCCGGCGAAGGCGGAGAACCTCGAGACCATGGAGCGCCTCCACTCGCGCTTCAAGGCCGACGCCGTCGTGAGCGACTTCGAGACGTTCGCTTACCTGTTCGGCCAGCGCTACCGGATCCCCGTGATCTCGATCGACAACATGCAGGTCCTCGACCGCTGCGCGCTCGAGGTGGAGATCCCGAAGGGAGAACGCCTCTCGTTCACTCTCGCGAAGGCGATCGTGAAGACGAAGCTCCCGGGCTGCCTCCACTACCTGGTCACGTCGTTCTTCTTCCCTCCCGTGAGGAAGGACCGGACGAGCCTGTTCCCGCCGATCCTGCGGGACGAGATCCTCGCGGCGCGCTCGCGCGTGACCGAGGGCGAGCACGTCCTCGTCTACCAGACGGCGGACCAATGGAAGGAACTGGTCCCGACGCTCCAGAAGATCCCCGGCCGCTTCGTCGTCTACGGGCTCAAGCGGGACGAGTCGCTCGGGAACGTGACGCTCAAGAACTTCTCGGAGGCCGGCTTCGTGGACGACCTCGCGAGCGCCCGCGGCGTGATCACCGGCGGCGGCTTCTCCCTCATGAGCGAGGCCGTCTACCTCGGGAAGCCGATCCTCTCCGTGCCGATCCAGAACCAGTTCGAGCAGACGCTCAACGCCCTCTACCTCGAGAAGCTGGGCTACGGCGCTTACGTGAAGAGCCCGACGGCGCGCTCGGTCCTCGACTTCCTCGAGAGGAGAGAGGCCTACGCGAAGGCGGTCGCGCGCCACGAGCAGAAGGGGAACTCGCTCATCTTCTCGAAGATCGACGAGCTGCTCGCGGGGATCTGAGCGACAGCGCGGCTCGTCTCCCGCGTCCTCCGCGCGCCGTTCTTCCAGGGAGGGAGCCGTGAAGAACCCGTACCTCGTCGGCAACAAGGTCTACCTGCGCGCCCTCGAGCGAGAAGACGCGCCTCTCGTGATCGCTTACCTGAACGATCAGGCCGTGCGCCGGACGCTCCTCCACGTCGATCCCTTGAACGTCCCCGCCGAGGAGGAGTTCCTGGAGAAGGCCTACAAGAGCCCGCACGAGAAGGTGATCCTCGGCATCGCGAAGAAGGACGGCGACGCTCTCATCGGCATGACGGGCCTCCACGACCTCGAGAGGTGCTCGCACACGGCGCTGTTCGGGATCGTGATCGGGGCGAAGGACGAGTGGGGGAAGGGCTACGGCTCCGAGGCCACGGCCCTCATGGTGCGCCACGCGTTCGAGACGCTCAACATGAACCGCGTGTGGCTCCTCGTGCACGAGGACAACGCGGGCGGGATCCGCGCCTACGAGAAGGCGGGCTTCCGCCGCGAGGGACTCCTGCGCCAGCACGCTTACCGCGAGGGCCGCTACGTGAACGAGGCCCTCATGGGAGTGCTCCGCGAGGAGTGGGACGCCGCGCGCCCTCGTGGATCGTGACGATCCAATAGGAGAAAAGTGACGGCGAGGTGACCCGGGCCACACGCCGCCGTCACGGCGTCCCTCTACGCTCCCTTCGCGCGCGGTGGAGGGACGCATGGCTCGCTCCTCGGTCTCGCCTCCCGTGCTCACGGTCGGTGTCCTCTCGGCGGCGTTCGCGGGAGCCATGGTCGGGTGCCTCTCGAACGACCGCTCGGAGCGGGAGGCGTATCCCGCCGTTGCATCGACGTCCGGTCCGCGAGAGCTCGGAGAGCACGGCTCCGTCGCGCTCCTCGTGAAGGGCGAGCCGGGGAAGCCCGCCGCGCCGCTGCACGTCTCCTCTCTGAAAGCGGACGTCGTCGTCGTGGGAGGAGTCGCGACGACGACGCTCGATATCACCTTCCGGAACGACCTCGATCGCGTGCTCGAAGGAGAGCTCGTGCTCCCGCTCCCGGAGGGAGCCGGCGTCTCGAGGTTCGCGCTCGAGGTGAACGGCGCTCTGCGCGAGGCGAGCGTCGTCGAGCGCGAGAAGGCCCGCGTGGCCTTCGAGGAGGTCGTGCGGCGCGGCGTGGATCCCGGCCTCGTCGAGTGGTGCGCCGGGAACGCCTTCCGCATGCGCGTCTATCCCATCCCCGCGAGAGGCACGAAGCGTCTCGTGCTCGGCTACGAGCAGGAGTTGGCCGCCGGCGCGCGAGGGCGAGCGAGCTACGTCCTTCCGCTACGGTTCGAGAGCGCGCTCGACGCGTTCGATGCTTCCGTGAGCGTCCACGGCTCGCAGGCTCCCTCCGTCGTCGGCTCGCTTCCTCTCGCTGCCTCGCGTGGCGCGAGCGGCGCGTGGCAAGGGAGCATCGCCACGAGAGGAACGCGGCCCGGCGACCTGCGCCTCGACTTCGCGTCGCCTTCCTCTCCCGAGGTCGCGATCGAGACCGCTCGCGTGTCCACCGAGAGCCTCGCGTTCGTGGCTCGCGTTCCCGTGCCCGAGGTGCGCGTCGCGATCTTCCAGGGCTACGGCCTCCCGGACGAGAGACGCCTCGAGGTCACGCGGCGTCTCACGGAGAGGTCCGAGGTCATCGCGATCGAGGAGCTGGACGTGCGCTAGCTTCACAAGCTGGTCTCGACGAGCCAACGCCGCCACAATCGCAGCCGTGAGGATCGGCCACTACGAGGTCGTCTCGGAGATCGGCCGCGGAGGCATGGGAGTCGTGCTCCACGCCCGCTCCCGCGAAGGCCAGGACGTGGCGATCAAGCTCATGCAAGGAGGCGCCACGCGCCGCCAGCTCGAGCGCTTCGAGAGGGAGCGAAGGCTCCAGGCCGCCCTCGGAGAAGCTCAGGGCTTCGTGCCTCTCCTCGACTTCGGCGACGGACCGCACGGGCCCTTCATCGTCATGCCGTTCCTGAGAGGAGGCTCGCTCCGCGCGCGCCTCCAGGACGGGCCCATGGGCCTCGCGGAGACGGAAGCCCTCGCGCGGGCGCTCGCGGTCGCGCTCGAGGCGGCTCACTCCCACGGAGTCGTCCACCGCGACTTGAAGCCCGAGAACGTCCTCTTCACGGAAGACCGTCCCGAAGGGACCTTGCGAAGCAAGCCTCTCATCGCGGACCTCGGGCTCGCGAAGCACTTCGACCCCGACGCTCGCGGCGCCAGCGGGAGCATCGTCCTCTCGAAGACGGGCGTCCAGCTCGGGACCTACGGCTACTCCGCTCCCGAGCAGATCGAGGACTCGAAGCGCGTCGGCCCTCAGGCGGACGTCTTCGCCTGGGGAGCGATCGTCCACGAGTGCCTCACGGGGAGCCCGGCCTTCGAGGCGGGCTCCGTGCCCGAGGTCGTCGGGAAGATCCTGAACGGAAAGGCGCCTTCGATCGCGAAGCTCCGCCCGGACGCGCCGCCTTCTCTCGTGAGGGTCGTCGAGCGCGCGCTCGCGGTGGACCTGGCCGCTCGCTGGAAGGACGGCGGCGAGCTCGCGCGAGCTCTCCCCGACCGCGCCGCGGCGGCGAAGACGGTCGCGGACGAGGGCCCGCCTCCCGCGCGCTCGCCTTCCAGGAAGACGCCCTGGGCCGCGGCCCTCCTCGGGCTCCTCGCGGCCGCGAGCGCGTCGGCGGCGCTCGTCCTCTTTTCTCTCTGGAAGGAATCGGACCGGGAGAGAGAGGCCGCGCAAGGAGAGCTTCGCGCCGCGAGAGTCGAGCTCGCCTCTCTCCGCTCGAAGCAGGAGGCGCGGGCGAAGGCCGAGGCGCGCACGCCTCCGCCGAAGACCACCACCGAGACTCCGACGTCTCTCGACTCGAAGCCGGCCGCCGACCCGCGAGAGGCGAAGGCCGCGAGAGAACGCGGGATCGCGCGCGGCCAGAGCGGCGACTTCGACGGGGCGATCGCCGAGCTGACGCGAGCCATCGAGCTCGACCCCCGGGACTCCGGGGCCTTCGCCGCCCGCGGAGCCGCGCGCGGCCAGAAGGGCGACGTCGAGGGAGCGCTCGCCGACTTCGACAAGGCCATCGAGCTCGACCCGAGGAACGACGCGGCCCACGGAAACCGCGCCGTCGCTCGCATGAGCAGGGGGGACACGGACGGCGCGATCGCGGACCTCACCGTGGCTATCGAGGTCGAGCCGAAGGACGCGACGCTCCGCGCTTACCGTGCCTCGGCTCGCATCCTCAAGGGAGACGCCGCCGGCGCCCTCGCCGACGCGACGGCCGCGATCGAGCTCGACCCTCGCAACGCGCGCGGCTGGGCCTACCGCGGGCAGGCGCGAGAGCGCCTCGGCGATCGGGACGGCGCGATCGCCGACGCGACGAGGGCCCTCCAGCTCGACGCGAGGAACGTCACGGCCTGGGGCGTCCGCGGCCTCGCATGGGTCCGCAAGGGCGAGCTCGAGAGAGCGATCCCCGACCTCACGAGCGCGATCGAGCTCAACCCGCGCGACAGCGCCCTCTGGGGAAACCGCGGCTACGCGCGCGCGAACTCCGGCGACACCGAGGGCGGGCTCGCCGACCTCTCGCGGTCGCTCGAGCTCGACCCGAAGAACGCCTCGGCCTGGGGAAACCGCGGGATCGCGCGCGAGACGAAGGGCGACCGCGAGGGCGCGATCGCCGACCTCACGAAAGCGATCGAGATCGAGCCGCGCGACCCCATGCCGTGGCAGTTCCGCGGCGTCAGCCGCTCGAGGGGGGGCGACACGGACGGCGCCCTCGCCGACTTCACTCGGGCGACCGAGCTCGGCCCGCGCATCGCGACGACCTGGTACGAGCGAGGCGCGGTGCGCGGAGCCCGGGGAGACGTGCAGGGCGGGATCGACGACACGACGCGCGCCCTCGAGCTGGACCCGAAGCTCACGCTCGCCTGGTACTGCCGCGCGTGCCTCCGGGCCAGGAAGGGAGAGAGGAGCCAGGCCGCCTCCGATCTCGAACGGTTCCTCGAGCTGGACCCGAAGACTCCGAAGGCGGCCGAGGTCAGGGACGAGATCGCCAAGCTCCGCGCCGGGCCCTGAGAGACCGATCGTCCGGGCGTCCTTCGACTACGGCCGCGCTTCGCGCGGCCTACGCCCAGGACGATCGGTGCGAGGCGGTAGGATCTCACCGTGCAAGCTCTCGTGCCCGGCCGAGGCTCGCGGATCGCGCTCCCGTTCGCGGGGCTGTTCGCGCTCCTCGCGGTCGCCATCTCGGGGATCGCGGTCTGGCTCGTCGGCCGCACGGTCGAGGACCGGATCCACGAGCAGCTCAAGGACACCGCGCGCCTCATCACGGGAGCGCACTACCGCTTCTCCGACGCGACGGTCTCGCAGATCGCGAACTACATCCACGCCGAGGTCGTCGTCGTGGTGGGCAAGAAGGTCCAGGCGACGAGCCTCGACGCACCGCGGGCGCGCGAGCTCGAGCGGGCGCTCGAGTCGGGCGCGCTCGCGCTCCCGGGGAAGGACGTCGAGATCCGCGAGGCCGCGGTCGGCGCTGACGGCGCGCTCGTCGCCGCGGCGCCCCTCGAGCCGCGAGGAGAGGGATCGGCGCTCTTTCTCCTCTACCCGCGAGAGCTCGTCGCGCAGGAGCGCGCGCGCGCGACGCGGCCGGTCCTCGTCCTCTCGGTGATCGGAGTCCTCCTCGCGGCCGTCCTCGGCGCGTGGAAGGAGCGCTCCGTCGTGCGCGAGAGGACGCAGGCCCTCGAGCGCCTCGTGAGCGCGCTCGCGCACGAGGTCAAGAACCCGCTCGGCGCGATCAAGCTCACGGCGGAGACGCTGCGAGACGCCGTCTCGAGCGAGCGCGACCGCGAGGCGATCGACGTCGTGGCGGGCGAGGTGGATCGTCTCTCGCTGCTCGTGGACGAGCTTCGCTTGCTCGGAGGAGGGCGGCGGCCCTTCGAGCCGCGAGCCGTTCTCCCGGGCGAGGCCGTGGACTCCGTCCTCGCGCTCCTCCGCCGCACGCTCGAGCATCGCGGGCTCACGATCGAGAAGAAGGAGGAGGGAGGAGCGCTCGCGCGGGCGGTGCGCGTCGATCCGCGCGCGCTCAAGCAAGCTCTCCTGAACCTCCTCCTGAACGCGATCGAGGCGAGCCCGACCGGCGGGCGCGTGGCGCTCGCCGTCTCCTTGCGAGAGAGGTCCGTGCGCTTCCTCGTCACCGACGAAGGGCCGGGCGTCGCGGCCTCGGTGCGCGATCGGATCTTCGAGCCCTTCGTCACGACGAAGGAAGGCGGCACCGGCCTCGGCCTCGCGCTCGCGCGTCTCGTCGCGATCGAGCACGGAGGGACGCTCGCGTGCCTCGACTCGCAGCGAGGCGCCGCCTTAGCGCTCGAGCTTCCGCTCGCGAGCTGAAGGATCACGAAGGCGCGCCGTCTCGAAGGACCTCCGCGAGGATCGCGAGCAGGTCCTCGCGGTAGGCGTCGTCCTTCTCGAGGAGCCGCGCTCGCGTGCCGTCGTGGGAGACGTTCAGGAAGACCTCGGCCGCCCGGCGCGGAGTCTCGAGGAACAGCTTCTGCGCGCGGAAGCCCCGCTTCTCTCCCAGGACGACGTAACCGAGTGCGAAGGGCGCGAGGAGGGCCCCGGGAGGCTCCCTCGGAGGAGGCGCGCCGCGCTCGAGCCAGCGCGAGACCGCGTCGAGGAAGCGCGCCCCGCTCTCGCGGTCCCTCGCCTCGAGCGTCGCTTTCCCGAAGGAGAAACCGGGCCCGGGCCCGACCGCCTCGCCCGCGTCCTCGAGCGTGAGGATCGCCTCGCCTCCCCCGACCGTGAGCGCGAGCCTTCTCGCCCGGGGCGCTCTCGCTTCCATCGAGGCGAGCTCCAGGTAAGCACCGTCCTCCATCTCGAGCGCCGGGATCACGGCGCGGGCTCGCTTTCTCCTCTGGACGAGAAGCACGACGACGTGGACGCACACGGCGAGCGCGAGGAGGAGGGCGATCTCGTGCGATCTCACAGTGAAGAGAAAAGCATGTTTTGACCCGAAAGGAGCAACTATTCGACGATCCGCTCGGGCGGCGCGCGCGTAGCCTTTCATGTACACTGAGCCCGCTCGATGGCGAACCTCGAGACCCAGCCGGCGGCGCCGCACCCGCTCCCGGACGACCGGGCGCTCGCCCAGGGGCTCTTGGCGCAGGGCCGCCTCACGCGGGAGCAGCTCCAGCAGTGCCTCGCCGCGCAGCAAGCGCGCGGAGGACCGGCTCGCGTGAGCCTCGCCGCGATCCTCGTCGAGCGAGGCGTCATCCGGCAAGACGAGCTCTCGCCGAGACCGCAGGCGCCGGCCGCGGCCAAGCCTCGCGCGTTCGTCTGCCTCGCTTGCGGCGCCATGGGGCAGGCCGTCCCCGGCTCCCCCTGTCCCAAGTGCGGCGTCGCGCTTCCCTCGGCGAAGGGCGCGGGAGGAGCTGCGCAGGGAAACGTGACTCCCGGTAACGTCACGCCTGTCCCTCCGGGCGCGCAGAGGAGCCCCTTCCCGAACCTCGCTCCCTCGTGGAGCCAGACGCCGCCTTCCGGGACTCCCCGGTCCACTCCGGGCCGCGGCGCGCGAGCGGAGACGCAGCAGACGGTCCTCGAGCCCGTGCTCCCGAGCGGCGATGGGCCGCCCGAGGACCTCGCGAGCGACCTCCCGCTCGAGGTCGCCGCCGCGGCGAACGACAAGAAGCGCCGCGTCGGGAAGTACGTGCTCGTGAGCGAGCTCGGCCGGGGCGGCATGGGAGTCGTCTTCAAGGCCTACGACACGCAGCTCAAGAGGACCGTCGCGATCAAGATGATCCTCGACCCCGCGCGCGCCGGGAGCGAGGCGCTGCGCCGCTTCAAGGTCGAGGCGAGCGCCGCCGCGAAGCTCCGCCACCAGGCGATCGTCGCGGTCTACGAGGTCGGCGAGCACGAGGGCCGGCCGTTCCTCGTCCTCGAGCTCGTCGAGGGCGGGAGCCTCGAGCAAGCGCTCGCGAAGTCGAAGATGCCCGTGAGGAAGGTCGTCGAGATCGCTCGCGACATCGCCCTCGCGCTCGACCACGCTCACGAGAACGGCGTCATCCACCGGGACGTGAAGCCCGAGAACGTCCTCCTCGACAGGAAGGGCAAGCCTCACCTCATGGACTTCGGGCTCGCGCGCGAGGTCACGGGCGCCGAGCGCATGACGAAGACCGGCTCTCTCCTCGGGACTCCGGCTTACATGGCTCCGGAGCAGGCCTCGGGAGAGGCGCGCAAGCAGGGACCTCACTCGGACATCTACGCGCTCGGCGGAGTGCTCTACCGCATGCTCGTCGGCCGCCCGCCCTTCGTGGGCGATACGAACATGGAGGTCATGCAGAAGGTCCTGAACGAGGAGCCCGAGCCCGCGCGGAGCGTGGACCCGAGGGTGCCCAGGGAGCTCGACGCGATCGCGCTCCGATGCCTCGAGAAGAAGAAGGAGGACCGCTTCGAGACCGCGGGCGAGGTCGCGGAGGAGCTCCGGCGCTGGCTCGAGGGAGAGAAGATCGAGACGGCGAGCAAGGGCGGAGTCGAGCGCGCGACGAAGGGCCTCCGGAAGAACGCGCGGGCGATCTTCGTGGGCGTCGTGATCCTCGTGGGAGTCGCCGGCTCCGTCGCCTGGGCGCTCCACGCGGCCGACCAGGCGAAGGACGCCCAGGCCGAGCAGGAGCGAGCCCGCCTCGAGAAGGAACGCGAGCAGCAGGAGAAGGAGAAGCGCGAGGCCGAGGCCCGCGCCAAGGAGGCGCGGCCGAAGGAGATCGCCGCGATCCTCGAGAGAGCGCGCGCGGGCAAGCTCGAGGCGCTCTCCGACTACGACGAGGCGCTCGAGAAGCTCGCGAGGCCGGGCGACGCCGTCGCGGTCAAGCTCGTCGCGAAGGCGCTCGAGGACGTCGCGGCGCGGCTCAACGAGGCGGCGCGCGAGGTCCTCCTCGCGGCGAGGCTGCCCGACGACGAGGAAGCGCGCGAGGGAGCGCAGCCCCTCGAGGGCCTCGACGGCGCGCTCGACCGGCGCTTCGCGATCTGCCCGGACGAGCTCGACCCCGAGTCGGCGTCTCTCATCGTGCAAGCGAGGAGACGGCTCGAGGCGAGGGCGGTCCGCTCGCGGCCGGGGACCGAGGCGAGCTCGTGGGCCCAGGTCGCCCTCGCGCAGACGGCGAAGCTCGGGCCGGGAGGTCTGCGCCTCGAGAAGCTCTCGTGCGAGGCGCTCTCTCGCATGAAGGTCTCCGAGGGAGCCGTGGCTCCTCTCGCGAAGCTTCTCTTCCTTGAAGAAGACGACGAGCGCGCGTTCGACGCGGCGGCGACGCTCCTCCGGCTCGGCGGCGCGCAGGCCGAGCGCTCCGTCCTGCAGAGGAGAAAGCAGCTCGGCCCCGCGCGTCCTTTCTGGAAGAAGGTCGCTTCGCTCCTGCCGAAGGGCCAGGGCGAGACCGCCGAGAGCCTCTGCGAGAGCGGCCAGGCGAAGGCCGCCGCGAGAGACCACGCGGGTGCGATCGCCGACTTCTCCCGGGCCCTGGAGCTCCAGCCCTCGTGCGCCGAGGCCTTCGCGCGCCGCGCGATCTCGAAGCACTCGACGGGAGACGTGGGGGGGTGCGTCGCGGACTCCTCGCGCGCGGTCGAGCTGGGGCCGGAGCTCGGCCTCGCGTGGGCGAGCCGGGCGCTCGCTCGCATCGACAAGGAGCAGTGGGAGGCCGCGATCAAGGACGCCGCGAAGGCAATCGAGCTCGCGCCGGACCTCTCGCTCGCCTGGGGATGCCGGGCGAACGCACGGAGAGAACGGCGCGACGCGGACGGGGCGCTCGCGGACGCCGAGCGCGCCCTCTCCCTCGATGCGGCTTGCGCTGTCGCGCTCGAGGCGCGAGGCACCGTCCGCTTCGACAAGGGCGACATGGACGGCGCGATCGCCGACCTCTCCCGGTCCATCGAGCTCGAGCCGAACCGGGCCCCGGTCTACTCGAAGCGCGGGCGCGCGAAGCTCGCGAAGAAGGACCCGGCGGGCTCGATCGCGGACGACACGCGCGCCGTCGAGCTCGACCCGAAGTACGGGCCGGCCTGGAACAACCGCAGCTTCGCGAAGCGCCTCACGGGAGACCAGGACGGCGCGATCGCGGACGCGACGTGCGCCATCGAGAACGACGGCCGGTTCGCCGTGTTCTGGCACAACCGCGCCCTCGCCCGCGCGCTCAAGGGAGATCGAGACGGCGCCATCGCCGACCAGGCGAAGGCCATCGAGATGGATCCTCGGTTCGTGGGAGCGCTCGCCGAGCGCGCGCAGCTCTGGCTGGGCAAGGGCCAGCCCGACCACGCGCTCGAGGACACGACGCGCGCGCTCGATCTCGAGCCGCGGTCGATCCGACTCCTCGAGACCCGCATGTTCGCGCGCATCCAGACGAAGGACCTTGACGGCGCGCTCGCGGACGTCCAGCGGATCATCGACATGAACCCGACTTACGTGCCCGCGTGGGTGAACCGCGGGATCGTGAAGGACCAGAAGGGCGACCTCGCGGGCGCTCTCGCGGACTACGACCACGCGATCTCGCTCGACCCGGGCTCCTACGCCGAGGTCTACGTGAACCGCGCCTACCTCAAGCAGAGGAAGAAGGACCTGGACGGGGCGCGAGCCGATCTCGACCGCGCGATCGCGATCGACGCGGCGATCCCGCAGGCCTGGGCCCGCCGCGGAGCCGTGAGGTTCCTGAAAGGCGACCAGGACGGCGCGCTCTCCGACAGCGAGAAGGCGATCGAGCTCGCCCCCAAGCTCGCGCTCCCGTGGAAGACGCGCGCCGAGGTCCGGCGGAAGAAGGGCGACAAGAAGGACGGGATCGCCGACCTCGAGAAGTTCGTCCAGCTCGCGGCCCCGGAGGACGAGGACCTCCCCGCGGTCAAGAAGATGCTCGAGGAGCTCAAGAGGGGCCGCTGAGCATCAGGTCGTTCTGTCTTCCAGGCCCACCAGAGCATGTGGATCTTCGTGACCTCGTCGGCGACCCAGTTGTGCTCGGCGGGAACGAGGCCGACCAGGAGAGCTTCGCGCGATCAGCTCGCCTTCGCCGCGCCTCCCGAGGAGGGAGGCGCGGAGGGGGAAGCGGGCGGCTTCCGCCGGAAGCGCTTCCGGTCGCTCCGCTTGACTCCGCCGGCTGCCTTGTACTCCTCGGAGTCCTTCCCGAACTTCGTGATGACGCCCGCGAGCGCTCGTTCGAGCTGGTCCCGGAGGACCTTCTCCGCGGCCTTCACCGCGTCGCGCTCGGCGTCGAGATCCGAGAGCTTCGTGTTGTAGCTCTCGAGGTGAGCCAGGAGGTCGTGCTGGGCGTGGGAGACGCTCTTCGTGCTCACGCCGTGCTCGAGCACGAGCTCGGGGTCGATCGCCTTGAGCCCCGCGAGCCTCCTCGCCGCCTTGTCCACGAGCCTGGATCCGAGCTTCCTGTGAGACATGTGAGTCTCCTTTCTTGCCGGGAACTACGACCCTCCCGGAGAGCGGGCGGCGCTCGCGATTCTCTTTCAACCTCCTCGCGGGACCCTCGAGAACGCGAGCGCCTCGCCTGACGGCGTGGGGACGGGCGAGACGCCCGTCCCCACTGCGCAAATCGAGCTGCCAGAGCCGTCAGCAACGCGAGCGCGCATCTCAGGAACGCGAGCGCGCATCTCGGAACGCAAGCGCGCATCTCGGGAACGTGGCTGCGCATCTCTGGAACGCGACCGCGCATCTCTGGAACGCGACCGCGCATCTCTGGAACGCGACCGCGCATCTCGGGAACACGAGCGCGTATCTCAGGAACGCGACCGCGTATCTCGGGAACCCCACCGCGGATCGGAGGCGCCTCTAGCCCGCATCATTCATGAGTGCTCGCGGTTGGTCCATCAAGTTGGCTATCAATTCGCTGCCACGATCGCGTCGGCGCTGGCGTGGGCGCCGTGACTTCGTGAGCGGGCCGCTCG